>JAJZNM010000020.1:698-3529 GCA_021852325.1 Pseudomonadota bacterium | reverse complement strand
TGTTCTACACGCTCGCCACCCTCGTCGGCTTCTCGCGCGTCTACAACGGGGAACATTTTCCACTCGACGTGCTTTGCGGCGGCTTGATCGGCTATGGGTGCGCTCACCTCGGCCTTTTGATCTACTCGAGGTTCAGGAAGCGGATTACCTTGCAGCTCGCAAAACCCGGAGTCCTGCCCGCAGAATAGCCTGCCCCGGGATGGATCCCCGGCGGCGGACCCATCACCCTCCCCTGCAAGATCGGGATTTCACATGGATCGGTGGCCCCCCATGCCGGGGTTGAAGCCGTCCCCGGCCGGCGGATCGCGGTTTCACTCCCCCCGGAACACGGGCAAATGCCCGAGAGCGATGATCCCCTCCCACTGGCCCGGATCACCCTCCGTACAGATGGCCGCCACGGTCGCAATCGTGGCTCCTGCCTGGTCTGCGATCGTGCGCAACCCCTGGAGCGTCGACCCGGTGCTGATCACATCGTCCACGAGTACCACACGACGCCCGGCAAGCCGGGTTTGGTCTTTCGCGTCCAGGAACAGGGTCTGCTCGTGTCCGGTCGTGATCGAGAGGGTCGTGGCCTGGAGCGCATCGCCCATGTAGCGCTTGTAGCTTTTGCGGAGCACGACATAAGGCCTCTGGGATTCGACCGACAGGGCATGGGCGAGCGGGATGCTTTTCGCCTCTGCAGTCAGGATGACATCGTAGGCCACAGACGCGAGGCGCGAGACGAGGGCGTGCGCGGCAGCCTGGACCAGGGCCGTATCCCCGAGGATGTTGAGCACGGCGATCGACAGTGCAGGACCCACCCGGACGACCGGGAGCTCACGCCGGAGGCCTGCGATTTCGATCACGTGGAACCGGGGTGTCGCCATGGGGTCCGGCCGGTCTCGTGCAGAAGGATCGAGGAAGCATACCGCATCGACTCCCGTTCCGGAAGCCGCCGCCCTCGAACGGCAGCAGGCGACGGGTTCACCCCTTGTGCAACAATACGGGAAGCCTCAGACGGAAGTCCGCATGAAGTATTGCAGCCGCTGCGGCGGCGTCATCCGCCCAAGCATCCCGCCGGGAGATAGCCGCGAGCGATTCGTCTGCACGCAGTGTGGAGAGGTTTTCTACGAGAACCCCCGCATGATCGTGGGTTCGATCCCGGAGTGGGATGGACGCCTCCTGCTTTGCCGGAGAGCCATCGAGCCGCGCCTGGGGCTCTGGACCCTGCCCGCCGGATTTCTCGAAAACGGCGAAACGACCACCGAAGGCGCAGCGCGCGAAAGCGAGGAGGAAGTGGGCGCGCCGGTGGCCATCGGTTCCCCCCTGATCCTAGTCAACCTCCCCCGCATCCACCAGATCCACCTGTTTTATCTCGGGCGTCTCGTGGAGTTGCCTCGACACCCGGGTCGCGAGACGCTGGAAACCGGGCTTTTTGCCGAAACCGACCTGCCGTGGAACGATCTTGCCTTCCCGAGCGTCCGGCGGGCGCTCGAATACTACTTCCAGAAGCGGCGGGAAGGGCGGGGATTCCCCTTTCACATCCACGATCTCAGGATCGAGCGGACCCTTCAACCTGTGGCAAAATAATCCGGGTCTCCAGCCTGGAAATCCGCCATGACCTTTGTCGTGATCGAGAATTGCATCAAATGCAAGTACACGGACTGTGTCGAAGTCTGTCCGGTGGACTGTTTCCATGAAGGCCCGAATTTCCTCGCCATCGACCCCGACGAATGCATTGACTGCACGCTCTGTGAATCCGAGTGCCCGGCCAAGGCCATCGTCTCGGAAGACGACCTCCCTGATGGGCAACGGGGCTTCCTCAAGCTCAATGCCGAACTCGCCAAACTTTGGCCCACGATCACCCGGAAGAAGCCCGCGCCGCCTGATGCCGAGACATGGGACGGGGTCGCAGACAAGCTCAAGTACCTCGAGCGCTGAGGGGGTTCCCTTTCAGCCGCGGGGATGGTGCGCTTTGTGGAGGGCCTTGAGCTGCTCCCGCGCGACATGGGTATAGATCTGGGTCGTCCCGAGATCGCTGTGGCCGAGGAGCAGCTGTACCACCCGGAGATCGGCGCCGCGGTTAACAAGGTGGGTCGCGAAGGCATGACGCAGGACGTGGGGTGAAGGCGCGAAGCGCAACCCCGCCCGCCTCGCATAACGCCTGATGAGCGTCCAGAACGCCTGGCGCGAGAGCGCGTGTCCGCCCCGCCCCGGAAACAGGATGCCATGATCACGACCCGGTCCGGCCAGATGAGGCCGTCCCAAGTGGAGATAGCGCTCGAGCCAAGCCAACGCCTCCTCGCCGAGCGGTACGATGCGCTCCTTGCGCCCCTTCCCGGACACCCGAACGATGCCCTGGCGCGGGTTGATGGATTCGGTCCGGAGGGCGACAAGCTCCGAAACCCTTAGCCCTGACGCATAAAGCACTTCGAGGAGGGTGCGGTCCCGGAGACCTTTCGGGGTTGGTTCATCCGCCGCATCAAGCAAGCGACTGACCTCCTCTTCCGTGAGGACCCTGGGCAGTCGCCGGCCGATCCTCGGCGATTCGAGGTCAGCGGTCGGATCCACCGCGACGAGATGCCGTCTCAGGAGAAAACGGTGGTAGCGCCTGAGACTCGACAGGATCCGCGCCCGGGTGGTCGCCGAGAGTCTCCGGGACTGGCAATCGGCGAGATAGCCGAGAACGATTTCCCGTGTGGTCTCCCTGCTGCCTGTGGATTGCCGCCAGCTCCACCACCTGCGCCACGGTGTGCCGGCCGGTCCAGGCCTCGATGGCGGCGCGCAGCGCGGGCTCGTGGCGGGTCCGGTCGGCGTCGCTGCGGTAGTCGGGGTCGGCGGCGAGCTCGGGG
>JAJZNM010000020.1:0-688 GCA_021852325.1 Pseudomonadota bacterium | reverse complement strand
GGGGAGGTTCAGGTCGCCGCTCAGGACGAGGCTCGAGGCGCCCAGGGGGGACGTCCTCGTGGCGTGAGGGAGGGGCAGGGGGGTCGGCGTCGCGGCGAGTGCGTAGGCCGCGCGGGTATTCGCCGAGAGCCCGTCTTCCAGGACCAGGCTGTCGAGGAACGCGGCAAGGTGGGGTAACGCGGTCTCCTCCCGCCCCTCCGGGCGGGTACCCTTCACCCGCCTAGATCGCACGCCGGTACTTCCCACCTTGGCCATAGAGTTCGTGCGTGATCTCCCCAAGCGTCAAGACGCGCACGGACTCCATCAGGATCGAAAAGAGATTTTCGCCTTGGCGCGCGGCCAGACGAAGCCGTTCGAGCGCCCCGGGCCGCTCGTCCTCGTGGAGCGCTCGGAACAAGGCGAGCTCCTCAAGCTGCTGGCGTTTTTCCGCTTCCGTCGAGCGGATGAGTGCGGGAGCGGTCTCCGGTTCGCCTGACGCCGGGTCGGGGAGAAAACAGTTCACGCCCACGATCGGCAGCCGTCCGTCATGCTTGAGACGCTCATAGAGCAGGCTCTCTTCCTGGATCTTGTTGCGCTGGTACATGGTCTCCATGGCCCCGAGCACGCCGCCCCGTTCCGACAGGCGGTCGAACTCGGCCAATACCGCCTCCTCGACGAGGTCGGTCAGGGTCTCGATCACGAATGATCC
>JAJZNM010000029.1 GCA_021852325.1 Pseudomonadota bacterium | reverse complement strand
CCGGGCGCCCGGCGCCCAATGCCCACGTCCGGGAGTTCAGCCATGAAAAACGTGTACGGATCCCTTGTCCGGGTCGATCCGGAGAATCCGGTGGTGATTGGTATCCGCGATGAACAACCCGGCTGGGCTCCCCGCCATGCCTTCCGGTTCATTCAGTTCGGCCTCCACGGCAAGGGTCGTGATCTTGCCTTCGTCCGGGTCGAGTACCTTGATTTTCGAGTTGTAGGTGTCGGCAACCCAGACCCGTCCCTGGTGCCAGGCCACGGCCAGCGGATGCTGGAGCCGTGCCATGCGGAGACCTCCGTCGCGGTCACCAAAGTCGAACAGGCCGCGTCCGATCAGGGTCGAAACCTCACCCGAGCCGGGATCGATGCGGCGGATCGACGAGCTTTCCGAATCCGCTACGTAGATCATGCCGTCCGGAGCCACGGTGAGTCCTGAAGGCTGGGCAAAGGCCGCCTCCGCGAGTCCTCCATCGATCAGCGCTTCCTGCCCGGTGCCGGCATACGGCCGGATCCGCCCCTCCCCGGGTTTTGACAACCAGATCTGGTGGCAGCCCGCCATGGCGAGAAAAAGCCCGGGTTTCGCCGGTGCAAGATCCCAAGGCGAGTTGAGCCGGACGGACCCCGTGGGGGTATCCCGGCTTGCGGGATGCCGCAACCGCCCGGACTGCTCGCCATCACCGGCCACCGTCCGGATGTCGCCCCGGACAGGATCGATCGACCGCAAGGCATGGTTCCCGGTATCGGCGACCCAGAGCGTATCGCCCATCCAGGCGAGCCCACGCGGTTCCCGGAAGCGGGCTTCGGGGCCCCGGCCATCCACCAATCCCGGCCCGGAACCTCCCCAGGTGTCCGTGATCTCTCCCTCGGGATTGAGGACGACGATGCGATGGTGCCCGGTATCCGCAACGAACAGCCGGTCCTCGACCCAGGCCATCTTGGTCGGGAACCAGAGGCTGTGATCCTCACGCGGTGAAGCCATCGGCCGTTCGGGCACATCGGTTGAGGGGCTCCTGCCTTCCGAAAGCAACTGGGTAATGGCGTGCGCCAGCACTTCCCGTTGGCCTTCACCCGACACCGCGAAGGCCACACGGCCTTCGCGATCCAAAAGAACCAGAGTGGGCCAGGCGCGAATGCCATACTCTTGCCAGAGGCGCATCGAGGGATCATGGAAAACCGGATGATCAATGTCGTAACGCTGGAGAGCCAAGGTCACCTGCTCTGGCTTCTTTTCCTCTTCGAACTTCGGGGAGTGGATGCCGACCACGGTGAGCTGTCCCCGGAACCGCTCCTCGAGCGCGTGGAGATCCGGCAGGACGTGCAGGCAGTTGATACAACAGTACGTCCAGAAATCGAGCAGCACCACCTGGCCGCGAAGCTGCGTCAGGTCAAGTGGCTGGTGCACATTGAGCCACAAGCCATCGACTGGAAAGTCAGGTGCGCGCACCCGTTTCGGGAAGAAGGGCATCACGGATCCCGCGAATGTTCCGGAACGACCGGGTCCGGCACGAGCCCTTGGATCCAGGCTTCTCGAACGAGCTCGATCGGGGTATGGACCTTGAGCTTGGCATAAAGACGATGCCGATACGTGCGGACCGTGTTCGGGCTGAGATGGAGCCTCTCGCCGATATCCTTGGCATTTTTGCCTTCACAGAGGAGGGTCAGGATCTCGGTTTCACGGCAGCTCAGGTTCGCCTGTCCGGATGCGGGATCGGCATGCATCAAGGCATAGTCCTGGGCGACATCGCGGCTCAGGTAGCGTTCACCCTCCATCACGGCCCTGACGGCGGCGATCATCTCGTCAGCCGCACAATCCTTGCTGAGATAACCCTGTGCGCCCACGGCAAAGAGATGGCTCGGATATGGCTCCTGCCCCGAGACGGAAAGACCGATGATGCGCGGCCGGGGATCGAGGGCGGCGAGCTGACGGGTCGCCTCGAGTCCCCCCATCCCGGGCATGTGGATGTCCATGAGGACGATATCCGGCTTGAGGGCGCGCACGAGGCCAAGCGCCTCCTCTCCAGAGGAGGCCTCTCCCACCACGTCGATGTCGTCTTCGCCCTCGAGGATTTTCCGGACCCCTGTCCGGATCAGTTTTTGGTCATCGATCAGAAAAACGCGAACGCGGTGCATGGTGATCCGGAAGGGGGTCGCTGGCCTGACCTTCACCTTACCCCAGAGCGCCAGGCACGTCCATATAGAGGATCACCGCCTCACCCATGCCCCGGGTGCCGACCGGGTGCAGGGCAAATCCGGTCTCGGCAAGCGTCACTGCCGGCTCGGCCTGGGCGTGCCCCTGGGCGCGCTGCGCGGCCCGGATCAGGTCAGGTGTCCAGAACCCGTGAGCCAGGGCACCGCGGACGCCGGCCAGCACCAGGTCGGCCGCTTCATGGAATCCGATGTAACGGAGCATCATTTCAGCCGAAAGCAGCATGGAGCAGGGGTTCGCGGCATCCTGACCCGCGATATCGGGGGCCGTGCCATGGGTCGCCTCAAACACGGCCGTCCCGTCCCCGATGTTGGCACCCGGGGCAATCCCGATCCCGCCGACCTGTGCCGCCAAGGCGTCAGAGAAGTAGTCACCGTTGAGATTGAGCGTGGCGATCACGTCAAACTGGGCGGGATCGAGCAAGACCTGCTGCAGGAAATTATCCGCAATCATGTCCCGGATGTGGATTTCGCGGCCCGTGACGGGGTTCGTGATCCAGAGGCCACGCTGGCCTGCCTGCCGCCGTGCA
This sequence comes from Pseudomonadota bacterium, assembly GCA_021852325.1. GTDB lineage: Bacteria > Pseudomonadota > Gammaproteobacteria > JAKAQQ01 > JAKAQQ01 > JAJZNM01. Next base: position 789 of record JAJZNM010000029.1, on the reverse strand, counting down.
CCGAATGCCGATTCCGCGAGCGCGTATCCCCATTGGCAGAATGCCCCTTCCGTGTATTTCATGATATTGCCCTTGTGGACCAGGGTCACCGAGCGGCGATCGGCGTCGATCGCATACTGGATCGCTTTCGCAATCAGCCGTTGCGACCCTTCGCGCGAGACCGGCTTGATCCCGAAGGCCGTGGTCGAGGGGAAACGCAGCGGCGCCACCCCAAGTTCCGTATTGAGAAAACGCTGGAGCCGTTGCGCCTCGTCACTCCCCATGGGCCATTCGATGCCCATGTAGATGTCTTCCGTGTTTTCGCGGAAAACCACGAGGTCCACGTCTTCGGGATGGCGCACGGGGGAGACGACCCCGGGGAAATACCGGATCGGGCGCACGCAGGCATAAAGATCGAGTGCCTGGCGGATCGCCACATTGAGGGATCGCACCCCTCCTCCGACCGGCGTCTCCAGCGGGCCTTTGATCGAGACCACCTCCCGTTTCAGGATCTCGAGAGTCTCCTCAGGCAAGGGGTTCGCTTCTGGGCAGGCCCGTCGGTGTCCGCCTCCAGCTGCGACCGGGTGCCAGGCCAGCGCACGGGATCCCCCATATGCCTGGGATACCGCGTGGTCGACAACCTTGCACATGACGGGTGTGATGTCTGCCCCGACGCCATCTCCCTCGATCACGGGAATCCGGGGATGATCCGGAACTTCGATGCCATGATCCGCGCGCACACGGATGGGCTCACCGGTTTTTTGAATCTGCATTAGTACCCTTGCCCGGAAAGGCGCATGGCAAAACCGC
>JAJZNM010000011.1 GCA_021852325.1 Pseudomonadota bacterium | reverse complement strand
AGTGACCGAGAGCCTCAAGGAGGGCTCGGAACGATGGTTCACATTCGTCAACGATCCCTTGATGCAGTGGAAATCGATTCGGATGACCCAGGTCCTGGCCACCGGTCAATCTCTCCCGGCTCCCATTACTCATGTTCAGACTCTCCTTGTATGCCTCACCGCATAGGGAGACCTCGAAAACCACGTTCATCCATCCGCCTGGCCCGTTTTTCATCTGGACGGTCCAGCCTGAGCTGATCGCAAAGCGCCCTTACGGACAGCTTTTCAGCCGATCGAGGATCCAGGCTCTCAGCGCCTCGATTTCCTCGATCACGACCTCATGCTGCATCGGGTAGGCCTGCCAGGCGACCTCGTGACCCAGGCGCAGGAGTTCATCCCGGGTTTTTTCGGCGAGCGCAAGCGGCACCAGGGGATCCTCTCTCCCATGAGCAAGGAAAATGGACTGCGCGCGTTTTGAAGCTGCCAAGGAAGTCGGCAAAAAGGTCGAAAGCCCAACCAGCCCAAGCAGCGGATCCGGATGCTGGCTTCCCCAGGCCAAAGCCACGGCCCCACCCTGCGAAAATCCCCCGACCAGGATCCGGTGGGCGGGCATGCCGGCTTCGACTTCGTGCCCGAGGAGCCACTCGAGCGTGGCAAAACTCTCCCGAAGCCCGCTCGGTTCGGACTCCAGAAGACGGGGAATCGCCTCGATGTCGAACCAGGCGCGCATCGGATAACCGCCATTCAAGGTCACCGGGCGGACCGGAGCATTCGGGAACAGGTAGCGGCACCCCGTGAGATCAAGCATCCCGCCCAGGTTTTCGAAATCGTGGGCGTCGGCCCCGAGCCCATGCAGGAAGATGATGCTGGCCGTGGCGCGTCCACGCGCCGGCACCACGAGCACCGGCTCCCGGCTCATGCCAGATGCCCGACGTGATGACGGAATTCCGCTATGCTCACGCAAGCCTCCTCCATCTGCCGGATATCCCCATGAGTCCACCTCCCGCTTCGACCGGAAAAACCCGGACCGTTCTCGTCACCGGTGCTTCGCGCGGCATCGGCCGCGCCATCGCCCGGCGCTTCGCCCACCTCGGTGCGAAGGTCGCGGTCCATTACCATACGCATGCGCAAGACGCGGCCGATGTGGTTGCAGGCCTGCCCGGATCCGGCCACAGGTACTTTGCGGCCGACCTGGCAGACGAACCTGCACGTCGCGCGCTGGTCCAGGCGGTGACCGACGCCATGGGGGTGCCGGATGTGCTCGTCAACAATGCCGGCCTCTATCGCTTGACGCCGCTCGTCGATTCCAGCGAAGCAACCTGGCTCGGCGACTTCAGGACACTCATCGAGATCAACCTCCTGGCACCCGCCCACCTCGCCTTTCTCGTGGCCCGGGCCATGATCGACCGGGGTCAGGGCGGACGGATCATCAATATCGGTTCGCGCGGTGCCTACCGCGGCGAGCCGGACGCGCCGGGTTATGGATCTGCCAAGGCTGGCCTGCACGCACTGACCCAATCGCTGGCTGTGGCACTCGGCCCGCACCAGATCAGCGTGAGCGCGGTGGCCCCGGGCTGGGTCGAGACGGACATGGCAGGTCCCCACCTCGAGGGGCCAAAGGGTCCCGGCATCCGGAGCCAGAGCCCCCTCGGTCGGGTCGCCCGGCCCGATGAGGTGGCCGCGGCTGTGGTCTATCTGGCCAGCTCGGATGCGGAATACGCAACCGGGGCGGTCCTGGACGTGAACGGGGCCTCCTACCTGCGCTGAAGGCCGTCAGGGTTTCGGCAGGAAATGCCGGGCAACCATCACGCCGGGACTATCGCAGATCCGTCGCGGCGGTTTCGCCATCCCCTGGCAGAACCCCGCCGTCAGGAGATTGGTCTCGGGCATGACTTTCCCGTAGATCACACTCTTCGGCTGACCAAGCCCGGCGATGATCGCCTGCCAGTCGTCCCCCTTGAAAATCTCGGGCGGGATAGGGGAGCCCGAGATCACATAGAGCCCATTGATATATAGAAAAGGAATGGCCCCCGCATCCATGGTGAAGGGCGGCGCATCATAGGCGTTGAAGAGCGACCGCACCGGATGGGGTGGGGTCATGAGCGGCCGGCCGGTGCGGGTCGACGTCTCATAACCCTCGAATCCGATCCAGGGGCTCTTGTAGGTCGAGCCGAAGAAACTGAAGGTCGCCGTGTTGGCAAACACGTCCGTCGCACTCGAACGCATGAACTTGAGTCCCTGAAGCGACCCGAACCGGAGCAGCGTGAGCACGAGCGGCCAGCGCAAGGCTGCACAGTAGGGGCAGTAGTCGGCACCCACATAGAGGATGCGGGGGCGATGGACATGGATCAGCGCACCGGCAATCGCATTGATGAGGACATTATTGGGCGGGGCGGTATCCTCAAGCCCGCTCCGGCTGATCGCCCCGAGTTGCTGCATGAGCGGCGCGGGGACCGTTGCGCCGACCCGGAAACGGGGACCTGCCGAAGCGTTGAGCGGCATGAGCCCGATTGCGGCCGCGGCCACCACGAGGCAGCAGGCGATCCGGCTTGATCGCGAGCCTCGTTGCGGGATCCCGGTGGCGGTCATTGAATGGAGCTCTTGCGGAACCAGCCGAGCCAAAAGGCGCTTCATGACGAGTACCTCCAGTGGGTGAGCGGAACAGACCTCGATCCCGGGCAATCCCGGCCGCGAATCGATAGTTTAATCGGTTTGAGACAGGGATTATAGACATCCCGCAAGGTGGCGGCGAAGGGGACCCCCGGCAGTCGACGCCCCGGACGGTTGGACCGGATGCCGGAGCACGCTGCCCGCTTCCGCCCCATCCACTCTCGACGCCAGGAATCCGGCACAGACCCCCCGGCCCGATCGGCAACGCGCTCAGGCGAGGAGGTTCAGGACTTCGTGGCAGGCCCCGAGGGTATGGTAGTCGCACTTCCCGGCCGGGCTTTTCTCGTCGCTGTACTTCACGTTGGCGCGATTCAGGATCCGGTACCAGGCTCCATAGCGGTGATCGACGAAATGCTGCCATGCATATCTCCAGAGCGCATCATAGCGTTCCCAGTAAACCGCATCCCGGGTCGCCACGGCGAGATGCGCCGCGGCGGCAATCGCCTCGGCCTGGACCCAGAAGTACTTGTCGTCATCCGCGCAGGTGCCTTCCGGCTTGAGCCCGTAGTACAAACCGCCGAAGCGCGCATCCCAGCCGAGCCTGAACGACTCGTCAAAGAGCCAACGCGCGCGTTCGAGACGCCAGGGTTCGGGATTCACCCGGTCCAGGCTCAAGAGGAGCTTCGCCCACTCGATCTGGTGACCCACCTGAAATCCCCAGGGGCGGAACAGGTGTTTCGGGTTGTCCCGGTTGTAGTCCCAGTCGATCTGCCAGTCCGCATCGTAATGCTCCCAGATGAATCCTCCGGCCAGCCCCCCCTGGCGCCGTACCAGGTGATCCGCAAGAAGCGCGGCGCGGGTGAGGAAACGCTCCTCACCCGTCGACGCATGCGCGGCCAGGAGTGCCTCGCAAAGATGCATGTTCGCGTTCTGGCCACGATAGGGTGAAAACACCCACTGCTCGTCGGCTTCGTCGCGGTAGAGTCCATGCGCCGGATCGAAGAAG
>JAJZNM010000177.1 GCA_021852325.1 Pseudomonadota bacterium | reverse complement strand
TGCCAAATGCCGGGCTCGACCATCAGGAATCCCAGATTTTTCGTATGGTCGTCCCGATTGCAGGCGATCACGTTGAAGACCATCCGCCTAAACCCCTCATCCATGGCTTCCTGACCCAACTGAAGCCGCCTGATCGCGCTGAAGTACAGATCATAGCTCCAGGCGCCGACCTGGTTGTAGTCGGCATGGGCAAGGCCGCACAGCGAGTGCGTATGAAGTTTGCGCAGACCATCTCGGTCGAACCGTAAGGTGAGGAAGTGGGCGCGACCGTTCTCCACCAGCAGTTCGATTGGCATCATGTTCAAGCCCGCGGCCTTCGCCATTAACCCGTAGGCGTATTCCATGCGACCGAAAGGGCCGGGGCGCCCATCTTCGCTGGTGCCATCGAACTTGATCATCCAAGGTTCATAGCCGGGCGGGGCATCACCCTGGCCGGTCACGATGTCATTGTTCGCACGGTTCCAGGAGATCATTGCTTTGGCGCACATTCCGCCGGCGGTACTCGCCGATAGGATGATCTCGTCCATGTTCTGGGTAATGTCACCACGCACCACTTTGCGAGCTTCTTGCACCAGCTTGGCGATATCGACGGGGAGGGCTGTTTCCGCGTTGGGAGTCTTGTCTGCGGGTTCGAAGTCCAAGGCTCCCATGCCACGTCGACCCACATAGAGCAGCTTCTGTACGGGCGATAAGTCCGAGGGTGAGATGCCTTTCGCAGTGAAATGGGCCTCCACCAGCTTTCCACCGAACCTGTCTGGCAGTCGATCGGCGAACACGCCAGGCAAGCCGCCGAAGGCTTCAGTACCCTTGAGTTCAGGAAACTCGAAGGGTCCCGTGCGTAGCGGCAGATAGAGCGGAGAGATGGACCCGCGACTGTCCAGGTATGCAGGGTCATACTCGAAGATGATACGGCCATTGCTATCTGCGATGGCACCGACTTTGGCGTCCCACAGTTTGACTGCCGCCAGCGTCACCATGGCTATTTCTTCTTCTTGTGTCGGACGCGCAGTCGCGGTTTCTGCTTGGCTTTCTGGTTCAACATCGCGAGCGGACTAGGGGCTGCTTCGGGCAGCAGCGCATCCAAGCGATCCACGATGTTGAGTGCGGTCAAGACCCTGAGGAGGGTATCGATCTTGCCGACACCGGTCTCTTCGAGACGACTGACGGAGCGGACACCGACCCCCGCGAGCTTCGCGACCTGCTCTTGGGTAAGGCTTTGGGCAATGCGCTCTGCCCTCAGCCGAGTGCCGAGCTGTTTTAAAACTTCTCGGGGCCTTTTAAACTGCCACATAAGGCAGATTATATGCCAAGATATTGTTTAACATGCTACTTATGGCCTGTTATATATGCGTATCAAGAACCCCAGAACCCTCCTATATTCCGGGGCCCCATCAAGCGAGCAAAAGTAAGTCACCCTGAGCCTTGTTACGGAGCCGGGTTGCTGCAGTGGAGGGTGCCACGCGGGCCTTCTGAGCGGTCATTCACCTCACCGGGGCCTATCCCGCAAAGCCGTTTGACCCGGTCTATGGCGAGTCGCGCGAGAAACCGCCATATCCTGAAGTATCCGCTCGTGCCCTGGAAGCATTCCGCCTCCATGAGCACAAAGCCGAGTTTGCGGAGGTCCCGCCCATCTTCTGCAATCCGGTCTGCCTCGATCGTGAGATCTATCCAGGCCTTCCCCTCCTCGATCACCTGAACGAGATAGGTGAACCGCCTCCCCAGTCTTCTCGACCAGACCGCCCGGATCCGCGAATCAGAAGACCACCGAACTGAACCCGCAAACGGATGACCGGGAAGCCAGAGTTCGAGCCTCACGACCTGCATCTTGCCGGGTGTGATCCTGAAGGTGAGGCAAGACCGGTCCGAAGTCCCTGACCAGCGGAACGGGCGGCCGGACGCATCGGCTTCTTCCTCGAGAAATCCGCATCCACAAAACGGTCTCTGGCTGACAAACGGGATGGAAGCCGTTTCCCGGGGTTGCTTCAAGAGAAAATCCGAGAGGATGTCGGCCCGCTGGCGCCGACGATAGCTTAGATGAATGGCTCTCGCGTGTTCATAAAGCTCGAGATCGTAGGCGTTATGTTCGATCACCGAGCGCAACTGCCGAGGCGTCAGATCAGGCGGGGCGGCGGATCTCGCTTCTCCGGCGTTGAGGAGGGGCGCAATGCCGGGTGGATAGGTGCCGAGGATATCGGACAGGATCAGGAGATCGGATGGGAAGCTCTCCGTCAGTCCAACAAAATCCATCTTTCCAAGATTCCGGATCGCGCGCGCAACATCCGGAATCAGGTTATCGAACGAGAGCTCCTCCAGGCACCCGTCTGTAACCGGCTCTGGGCAATCCAGATCCACGGAGGAGAGATAAGCCGTCTGGGTGTTGGCAAAGAAACGCATCACGTCCGGATCGAGCAGAAGGTCGTCAACCCGCCGTCCCTTGAGATCGAGCGCATGGTGTCGAAACGCCGGGTCATGAGTAGCGTGATGCACGGCCGAAACGGTCCGGGCCACGGGCCCCCTGAGAAACGTGATCACCTGGCGTGGACCCGGTGGCAAAAGCGTCAGCAACCGCACGTCAAAATGTCCCGCAATGAGATCGACCGGAGTGACCCGGTGCTGACGCTTCAGATCCTGCCAGCCGAGAGCAGGGCAGATGCGATCCCTTGGAACTGGTCGACCCGGTAGGAACGAAGTGACATTCCTGCGGTTTTGGGGATATGGAGATAGATGACCGGCATCTCGCAGCCTCAGTCCGAGTGGCTATTCAATCGTGGAGGTGGATCGCGGCCGGCCGGTGATCCGGCGTGTCGACGAGTCTTTGCACCACCTCTCCGAGCGCAACACGCCAGTGGCTGGGCTCGAATCCCACCTGCTGGATCGTACCCGACTTGTCGAGGAGGCTCTGGGCAGGCCGCCTGGCCGGCAAGGGATAAGCTTCGGTCGGAATGGGATGGATCGGAATCCGCCGCGCGAGGAGTCCCTGGGAGAGTGCCTCCTCCTGGATTGCACAGGCAAAATCGTACCAGCTCGCGACCCCCGCATCGCTCCAGTGGAGGACGCCGGTGAGTTCGGTTCTGGTGCTGACCTCCCAGAGAAAACGCGCAAGCGACAAGGCCGAGGTGGGGGTACCGATCTGGTCGTCGATGACCCGGAGTTCCTCCCGTTCACCCAAAAGCCGGAGCACGGTCAGGAAAAAGTTGTGCCCCCAGGGCGCATAGACCCAGCCCGTCCGGACGATGAGGGAGCGCTCCGGCAAAAGTACCCGGATCCGGGACTCGCCCTCCGCCTTGCTCGCTCCGTATCGGTTCACCGGATCAGTTGGATCGTCCGGACGCCAGGGTCGGCCCCGATCGCCCGGAAACACGAAATCCGTCGAAACCTGGACGAGCCGGAACGCATCCCGTCTTGCGAGGCGCGCCAGCTCCGCGGGGGCTTCGGCATTGACCCGACGGGCGATGTCTGACTCCGTCTCGGCGCGATCCACGGCCGTATAGGCGGCGGCGTTGATGACGATGTCCGGGTGCACAGTGCCCACGGAAGACTCGATGGTCTCCTGCCGGCAGAGATCGAGCTGATCCCGCCCATACGAGAGACAATCGACATCCGGTGGACGGGATTCCCACAGTGCGCGGCCGAGCTGGCCCGTCGCCCCCAGGATCAGGACTTT
>JAJZNM010000082.1 GCA_021852325.1 Pseudomonadota bacterium | reverse complement strand
CCGACACTAGAGCGAGGCAGCCCCGCGACGGACGAATGAAATGCCGGTACCCAATCCGCGGATATGAGCCTGATCATCGTCGCCAACTTTTGCTCTCGCGTCGCGTGACCCTTGCGCTGTTGATTCGTAAAGGTCCACACTTTGGAGCACGAAAATCCGTGAGACAGTCCTATGGGGGCTTGACAGGAGTCAGGCCAGATGAGCCCGCATCTTGCACTATGCGCAGGAGATCGGCTGGCGTTTTGTGTCGCGCGCTGAAGCCGAGACGCGGCGGGGTTTCGACCGCGACGGTGCCACGCCCGAGGACCGCGCCCGCCCGGCGTCGCTGTCTTTTCGGTATCCGGAGGTATAAAAAGCTCTTGCGCGCCACTTAAAGTGGCGTAATAATCGTATTGCGCCATATAAATGCTTTTTTGTGGCGCATTATTCCTATCGCGCCACAACGGGGAGATTATGCCTAAGCGAGTCCCAAAAACCGAGCTCGATGCCGTTCTACAAGCGGTTGCCCGATTTTCGGAGGGGGCGTCTATCGAGGATATCGGCGGCGCGATCAAGGTTAAGTTGCCGCGCCGTACCTTGCAGCGTCGCTTGGCACTGCTGGTCGAGCAGAAGCGGCTGACTGTCGAAGGCCGTGCTCGAGGTAGTCGCTATCGGCGGTCTGCCATCACCATCGCGGAAGACGCCGAAAAGCCGAGGCTGCGTGGCGAGACTTACATCCCGATCTCACCCGAAGGGGAGGCTGTCAAACAGGCCGTCCGCCAGCCGATCCAGAACCGCCGACCGGTCGGATACAATCGGGTGTTCCTCGATACGTATCGGCCCAATGACAGCTTTTACCTTACGCCGGAAATCCGGCAGCAGCTTCGCGAACTGGGCCGCTCGCCGGACGGTCAGCGTCCGGCTGGTACTTACGCTCGGCAAGTTTACAGCCGTTTGCTGATCGATCTGTCCTGGAACTCCAGCCGCCTGGAGGGCAACACCTACTCGCTGCTCGAAACAGAACGCCTGCTGGAATTGGGCGAGGCCGCTGAGGGCAAGGACGCCCGTGAAGCACAGATGATCCTGAACCACAAGGCGGCCATCGAGCTCCTGGTCGAACAGGCGGCCGAGGTCGGCTTTAACCGTTACACCATCCTCAATCTGCATGCCTTGCTGTCGGACAACTTGCTTGCCGATCCCCAGGCGTGCGGACGCCTGCGCTCCATTCCGGTGGCGATCGCCGGGACGGTATTTCATCCGTTGGAAATGCCGCAAGTGATCGAGGAATGCTTTCAACGCGTCCTGGACACTGCCGCGGCGATTACCGATCCGTTCGAGCAGGCCTTCTTCGCCATGGTGCACCTGCCGTATTTACAACCATTCGAGGATGTGAATAAACGTGTTTCTCGCCTCGCTGCGAATCTGCCGCTCATTCGCGAAAACCTGAGTCCGTTATCGTTCGTGGACGTGCCCGAACGGGCCTATATCGACGCAACTCTTGGGGTTTACGAACTGAATCGCATCGAGTTGCTGCGCGACGTATTTGTGTGGGCCTATGAGCGGTCATGCGCGCGTTACGCGGCGGTGCGCCAGTCGTTGGGGGAACCGGACCTCTTTCGTCTGCGCTATCGCACGCTGGAGACCGATGCTGTCTCCGAGATCGTGGGTAGTGGCATGGACAAGAAGGTTGCCGCCGCTTTCATCAAGCGTCGCGCGTCCGAAGACGTACCACAGGAGGATCAGGCGCGATTCATCGAGGTGGTGGAAACAGCGGTAATGAACCTTCACGAGGGGAACATCGCCCGCTACCGCCTGCGGCCGTCGCAATACCAGAAGTGGAAGGAAGCGTGGCGGTGATTCGCATTTTTCCTGGAAAAAAAATGGCTAAACCCGGCGAACACAAAACCGTCCAGGTCCGCATCCTCGCTTATACGCAGGAGATCGGCTGGCGTTATGTGTCACGTGCAGAAGCAGAGGCGCAACGGGGTTTTGATTCGGACGGTGCCACGCCCGAGGACCGCGCTCGCCTGGCGTCGCTTTACTTCGGCGACCTGCTGCACACCCAGGTTCACGCCTTCAATCCAAAATACAAAGAGGCCGAGGGTGCATTGGTGGGCGAATTCCAGCGGCTAAACGCGAACATTGCCGGCAACCGCGATTTTCTCGCCTACCTCCGCAACCAGGGCAAATTCTTTTGTGCCGAGAAAAACCGCGAGCTGGACCTTCAGCTCATTGACTACGGCGATCTGAACAGGCCACGCGAACAGTGGCGCAACGTGTATGAAGTGACCGGGGAGTTCTACGTCCACAGCGGCCGTTATGGCACGCGCGAGGACGTGGTGTTCCTCATCAACGGTATCCCGGTGCTGGTGATCGAATGCAAGAACGCCACTAAGGACGAGGCGATCGCGCTCGGGGTGGACCAGATTCGCCGCTAACACGCTGAGACACCGGAGGTGATGGTACCAGAAATGCTATTCACCGCCACCGAGGCCATCGGTTTCGGCTACGGGGTGACGTGGAACACGGTGCGCCGAAACATCTTCCGGTGGAAGAGTGATGAGATTGGCAATCTGGAAGCCAAGGTGAAGAGCTTCTGCGTCGTGCCGCGTCTGCTGCGTTACCTCAAGGACTTCATCCTGTTCGCCGAGAAGGAGGAGGAACTCCAAAAGTACGTCCTGCACCAGCACCAGACGGCGGCGGTGGACAGGGTGGTGGCGCGCGCCCTCGATCCGAAGCGCTCGCGTGGCTTGGTGTGGCACACGCAGGGCAGCGGCAAAACCTACACCATGATCAAGGCCGCTGAGCTGCTGTTCAAGGCCAACGCGGCGCAGAAGCCGACCATCCTGCTGATGATTGATCGCAACGAGCTGGAAGACCAGATGCTCAAGAACCTGGCGGCGGTGGGTCTGGGCAACGTGGCGCACGCCGACCGCATCGCCACGCTCAACAAGCTGTTGGACGAGAAGTGGCAGGACTACCGCGGTTGGTGAGTGGCCGAAGATTCTGATCGTGACCGAGAAACTGCTGACTGGCTTCGATGCGCCAATCCTCTATGCAATGTACTTGGACAAACCGATGCGCGACCACACTCTGCTCCAAGCCATCACGCGCGTGAACCGGCCCTACGAGAACGAGGCGGCAGAGATGGTGAAGCCGCACGGCTTCGTGCTCGATTTCGTGGGTATTGACAAGCTGGAAAAGGCGCTGGCCTTCGATAGCGAGGAGATCAACGCCATCGTCAAGGACCTTGGCCTGCTCAAGCAGTTGTTCAAGACCAAGATGGAGTCGAGGGCTCCAGCGTATCTGGCGCTTGTGACCCGCAAGTTCGATGACAAGGACGTGGACAAACTCATTGAGCATTTCCGCGATAAGGTGCGGCGAGCGGAGCCCTTCAAGGAATACAAGGAAATCGAGATGCTCTACGAGATTATCTCGCCGGATGCCTTCCTGCGGCCGTTCATTGACGACTACACGACACTTTCCTCCATCTACGCCGTGGTGCATAACGCCTACACAAAGAAAATATATGTGGACCGGGCATTCCAGAAGAAGACCAACGAACTGGTACAGCAACGCGTCGGGGCGCTCATGGTCGGAGAAGCGCCGGGCGAATATGTGGCGATCAACAAGGACACCATCGAAACGATCAAGGCACGGGATAAGGGGCAGGTCACGAAGGTCATCAACTTGGTCAAACCAGTTGATCCAGAGCCCGGACGGATCCACCCTTTGCGTTCTCGACAGGAGCGGCTCGATTTCTGTCATCGACACGGCGACCGACACGGTCACGGGGACCTTCACCCTGACGGGACTTTATTATGATCACCCCTATGCCGGGGTCATCAGTCAGGACGGCAAGACCCTCTATATCACCGATGAGGATTACGACGCCTATGCGATCAACGCCCAAACGGGAGCGGTCGGAGATCTGCCGGCGAGTGATAGCTTCACCTGGGAGGCGATGCTGCCGATGACCTGTGCGGCCGATCCCGGCGGAATGACCCAGGGAACGGTGACCTTTGTGTGGACGCCATCCTTTGGACCGATCGGATCGCTCTCGCTCGAATCCGGGCAGCCGAGCGGGACGATCAGTTTCAACGTGTATGCATCGTCGCCGGTGATCCTCACGGCCACTTCGAGTGATCCAGCGGTGGTTCCGGCGGGTGCGATCAGTCTGTCCCAGGATTGCGAAGGGACCTGTATCCTGAATCTCACGGCGGGGGCATCCGGTTCGAGCACGATTACCCTGACGGCGACCGAACCCTCATCCGGGGCGACGGCGAGCACGACCTTTTCGGTGGCCGTGACGCCGGCTTCGACTTCTGGCGGCGGGGGTGGAGTGGGTCCGTGGATCCTTCTCGGACTTTTGGCCTTTGTGCTCCTGAGGCGTCGTCAGACGGTCTCCTGAGACACGCAGGGAACCCCAAAAGGCCCGGGGGGCTTGCTCCCGGGCCTTTTCTATTGGGATCCGTGGGGATGCGGTCGAGTCTAGCATCAGCCGTGCGCAAGGAGGGCACCCTGGAAGCCAGGCCAGTGACTTGGGCACGCGCCCGCGCACCCGGGTCCCTGTGCCCGCAGTCATGGGGTCGGAGAGTGGGAGCCGTCCCGATGATATGCTCTCGGGTGGCCCATTCCCGAAGACCCGTGCCATGTTCGAAAAAGTCCGGAAGTTCATGCGTTCGCCCGGGTTATATACGCGCCGCATCGGGAGATTATGCCAAAAGCTGGTCAGTGGAATCTGGGGGGAGCAGAGTTTCTTTCTGGAAGGCCAGATGGACATCCACCCGAAATCGCTCTGGCATGAGCCCCGCTTCGTCGCGGAGTTCGGGGGGTTCCAGATCCCCGGCGAGGCAGACCCCCGTCGAATCGAAAAACTCGTGCCCTGGGATGGCGTGCGTCGGGACCTGCTGATCCTTCTCCTGCGCTCCGTGATCGTGCGTGGGGTGCCTGGGGCGCTCGCCGAGCTCGGTGTCTACCAGGGGGCCACGGCCCGGCTCATTCACCACTATGAGCCCAACCGCAGGCTCTACCTCCTTGACACGTTTTCCGGATTCGGGGAACGCAGCGTTGCCGAAGAAAGCCGGTATACGGGCCATCCGGTCGAGGCCCGGACGTTTTCCGACACCTCAATGGCAAAAGTCTTGGCGGCGGTCGAGGTGGTAAACGGAAACGTGACCCCTGTCCCGGGATTTTTCCCGGATTCGGTGACGGAGGATCTCGCCCGGGAATCCTTCGCGTTCGTGCACGTAGATGCGGACCTTTATGCGCCGATCCACTCCGGGCTCGAGTTTTTCTACCCGCGCCTCAACCCGGGCGGTATCCTCGTCGTCCACGACTACAATGCCTGGCCCGGTGCACGGAAGGCGGTCGATACGTTCATGGCGGACAAGCCCGAGGTGCCGCTCCCCATGCCCGACAAGAGCGGCTCGGTCGTGATCGTCAAGCAGTAGGCGGGGGGGCTCCCGCGCGCACCTCATCCGGCAGACGGAATCCCATCAAGCGATCAGAACGCGAGCCACATGAGCAGCGTGAGGATGTTGTTGTTGCTTGCGCTCTGGCCCTGGCCATTGTAGTTTGAGCTTGCTCCAAGATACTTGTTGAATGCCGAATACTGGAGGGTGAACTCGGCGTTCTGGGCCTCGAGGTAGTTGAGTTCGAGGGTGAGCCCGTTGGTATCGGGGCTCCCGTTCGCGCTGACCAGAGCGGCGGGATTCCCGGTGGCCGCTCCATAGAGGGCGGGATCCGGGGTCCCCCACGCCCAGAAATACCCGAGTCCCGCCCCATAGCGGCGGTTGACGAGATACTGGCCGTTGATCGATGCGGTATCCAGGGTATCCACCGGGTTGGGCTTGAACCCGACCGCGGGATCCGCCTGCCAGTCCTCCGTCTCATGGATCCAGCTCACATGGGCGGTGAAGGACTGGTTGCCGGTGAGATCGAGGTACTGGACCTGTCCGTCGAGCCCGAAGTCGAGGAAACGGTCGGTCGACCCGATCGCTGCCGTGGTCGGATAAATGGTCGCGTCCATCCCGAGTGCGCCCACTTCCCAGTTCCATTCCTCGTCGTTCTGTTCATAGGCAACCCGGAGATAGGGGGCCACGTTACGGGTGGGACCAAGCGTCGCGGCGCCGAAGAACTGGTCGGTTCCCGAACCGATTCCGACCGCCGACCGGTACACATCGGCTTCGAGATAGAGCCAGTGGCTCTCCCCGGGTCCGAAGAGATAGGCGAGATAGCCGCCGAGTCCGGCAATGGGTTCGCTCGCGCCCGCCGCCTGCTGGATATAGGTTGCCGGGATGTCGCGGAGCGGGGAGTAGTTCGAAGTGGCAAACGGCCAGTTCCAGTCGGGCACGCTGTTCCAGAGATCCGGCTCGGTCGGGGTGTTGTTGATCTCGGCACCGTAGATGAGGGTGCTGCCGTCCGGTTCGGTCTGGTGCTCGGCCCAGCGGATGTCGGAATCATCCATGCCAAAGGCGCCGGTGTGCGTGTAGGTCACATGGAAGAAGGTCCCGATGTTGCGGGTCACCCGTCCCGCATAGAAGAAGCTCACCTGCTCGGGAAACTCGACTGCACCCTGTCCGGTCGTGCCGCCGGATCCGAACTGGTTTGCATCGCCGCCCTGGATCCATGCGGCGGACGCCTGGATCATGACCGAAAGCGGCGGGACCCGGTTGAGCTCGAGCGGGGCCATGCGGCGGATCTTCTGCTTGAGTTCCTGCATGCCGGCCAGATTCGCCGTGGTATAGCCCTCGAGCTTGAACAGGCGGCCGATCGGCGTGAGCTGGGGGTAGATCGTGTGGCAAACCGAACAGGACCAGCCGGTCTGGCGCGCGAAACTCGGGATCGCATGCGCCGGGGTCACGAACGCGAAGAGGGTGGCCAGAGCGAGTGCCGGAGCGGTCAGGATCATCCGCACTCGGTTCGTCTCCCTCCTGGAGCAGGGATCTCGTCTGGCTCGGGCCTTGGCTGGGCGGGGGTCGCACATGGGATCGTCTCATCCGGTCAATGGAGTGTGGTCAGGTATTCCGCGACCTCACGCATCTCGTGGTCGGTCAGGTGGATCGCGATCGAATGCATGATGTCGGCGTTCTTGTCGTGGCGCACACCGCTCTTGAAGAAGCGGAGCTGCTCGATCAGGTATTCGACATTCTGGCCGGCCAGGCGCGGGAAGATTCCGTTCCCGGCCGCCTCGGGTCCATGGCAGCTCATGCAGGCCGGAACATCCTGCTTCAGGATGCCGTCATGGAAGATCCGGGATCCCGCCTGGGTGAGGGGGCCCGCAGGCTGGGGGGGCGGGGGCGGCTGGGACGCATACCAGTCCGCCACGAGATCGATGTCCCGGTTGCTGAGCGCCTGGCTCACCGGCCACATGTACATCTCCCCCGGCGGGTCCGAGCGGCTTCCGTCGCGGAACGCCTTGAGCTGCTCCACGATATAGCTTTCGCTTTGATGGGCGAGGCGCGGGATATAGCCGAAGCGGGGGTCGTCGCCGTGGGTGCTGTGGCACATGTAACAGCTCGTCATGACGCGGGCAGGGGGTTTCGGGGGCGTCCGGGGAGCGGCAGAGGTGATCGGTGCCGCCGTGAAGAGGAGGAGGAGTAGGGGGGCGAGTTGAAGGAGGGGTCTTTGCATGGCATCTCTCCCAGATCGGATGGCAGGATAGCCGAATAGGCGCGAGGGTGCTTTGACGAATATCAAGATATCACCTTGGCGCGAGAACCCGTCAGGCCTGTGCAGTGGCACCCTCCCCCCCGCTCCGGGCAGCTAACCCGACGGCTTCCGCAACGGCGGCATGAACCGCGGGATTGAGGACATCCGGCAGGATCTCGCCTGGTGGGGTGAGTTCCGCGAGGCGGTTGGCCGCGGCCAGGAACATGGCGTCGGTGAAGCGGGGCACGCGGGCATCGAGTGCGCCTCTGAACAGGCCCGGAAAGCCGAGCGCGTTGTTCACACTGCGTCCGTCAGCCGCGAAGCGGGCACCGGCTTCGAGCGCTTCCCTTGCGCTGATCTCGGGTTCGGGATTCGAGAGGGCGAAGATGAGCTGCCCGGGACGGATCAGGTCCCGGGTCACGAGGTTTTTGACGCCGGTCGTCATGATCACGATGTCGGCTGCCTGCATGAGCTCGGAGATCTTCGCGGGATGTCCTCCCAGGGCGGCGAGGCCGCTGAGGGCCTCGGGGCGCCGGTCCGCCCCCCAAAGCTCCCGGACCCCGTAGCGGAGGACCAGGCGGCTGATCCCGATGCCGGCCGCACCGAGGCCGATCTGTCCGATCACTGCTTCATGGAGGTCCTGGTGCAGCCCGCGCGTGGCGGAGAGGAGCGCCGCCAGCGCCACGACGGCCGTGCCCTGCTGGTCGTCGTGGAGGACCGGCTTCGCGAGGCGGTCCGCGAGTCCCTCGGTGATCTCGAAACAGGCCGGCGCCGAGATGTCCTCGAGATGGATCGCGGCAAAGGAGTCCGCGATTGCGGTCACCTGGTCGATGATGCGCAAGGGATCGGTCTCGTGGAGGAGGATCGGGATGCCCGAGATGCCGACCATCCGGCTGTAGATCATCGATTTGCCCTCCATGACCGGCAGTCCCGCCTGCGCGCCGATCGCACCCAGCCCGAGGATTGCGGTGCCGTTGGTCACGATCGCGACCGTGTTGCCGTAGTTCGTGTAGTCCCAGAGCGCTTCCGGGTTTTTCTCGATCGCGAGACAGACGCGGGCGACGCCCGGCGTGTAGAGGTCGCGGAATTGTTGCAGGGAATCCAGGGGAACCTTGGCCACCATCTCGATCTTCCCGCCCCGGTGGCGATCGAAGACCCGGTCGGATTTGCCGATGAGCCGGGCGTTCGGCAGGCTGGCCAGCCGGGCTTCGAGGAGCGGGCTCGTCCCGGGATCGATCTCGATCGTGATTTCCCAGACTGTCTTGTCCTGGTTACGGCTCACTGCGGTGAGATGGTCGATCACGACTCCGCATTCGCCGATGGCGGTCAGGATGCGGCCGAGGCTGCCCGGCCGGTGTTCGGATTCGACGATCAGGACTTCCGGGATCTGCATGATGGAGGGGCTCGGGATTCCGCCCATGATAGCCGATGTGCAATCCGGGTCCGGGCCCAGCGGTCCACGGAATCCCGGTCTTGCTTTATAATTCCGCCTGGTCCACCCTGTCGTGCCCTGGAGCATCGCATGGATTCCCACGATCGCCGGTTCCTGCAAAACTTCGCCCTGTTCATCGCGGTTCTGGCGCTCCTCGCCGTGGGCTTCCTGTACCTGGCCGGACAGATCGCGCAGCGGTCGGGTGATGAGAACTTCAAGAACTCACGCTTGGCCGAAGCGCATGCCTATGCTCGGCTCAAACCGGTCGGCGTCGTGCGTCTCGAAGGGAGCTCAGCGGTCACGCACGCGGTGGCGACAGTGGCCGTCTCGACAACCGCCGACAACACGCCCCAGGCGGTGCACCAGCTCATGGTGGGACAGGGATGCTTTGCGTGCCATGCGATCCACAGCAAGCTCGTGGGGCCGGCCTACGCCTGGGTTGCCTACCACTATCGCCATGACGTGAGCGTGGCCGTCGTGAAACTCGCCCATAAGATCATCTCGGGCGGGACCGGCTACTGGAATCCATGGACCGGCGGGATCGCGATGCCGGCTCATCCGGCGCTCACCCTCGCCCAAGCGGAAGCCATGGCCCGCTGGGTCCTGGCCCGCCATCCGATCGCTCCGCCCAAGCCCTGAACGCAACCGGGCGGGGCCCATCGATCCCCGGAGCGGGGCCTATTCCTTCGGTGCTTTCCGGTGAGACCGCTTGTCGGTGGCGTCGGCGGATGGCCCGAGCGCATCGATTTTCGCAGCCAGAGATTCGATCCGTTGAGACAGGCGGGAGACGAGTTCACGTTCCACCTCGAACTCCTCCCGGGTGACGAGATCAAGGTGGCTCAGTGCGCCATCGAGGCGGGCGCGGAGATTTTTCTTGAGATCCTGGCCCAGGTCCTCAAGATCGTCCGGTAGAGCCTCGCGGATCTTGCGGGCCACGGTGTCCAGTGAATCAGGAAGTATCGACATCGACTGCTCCGTTCAGGTTTCGGTGACTTGAGATGTCGCTAGTTTAGCGCGATCAGACTGAGCCCCGCATCGCAAACCACTCGCAAGGAGGCTATAGATCCTGCTTCGGCAAGCGGGGACGACGCGCGGGCCGGGATGACCGACTTGGCTTCATTTTGCAATAAAATCATATTTATGCGATAATTCAACGCATGAACGTAACCCGGAACTCACCCCGGGCGCGTTCCGTCGTTTTGGAAGAGGCCCTACCCGTCGTTCCCTGGACGGGGCCGGTTGCGTTTTTTCTGGACGTCGACGGAACCCTTCTGCCCCTGGTCGCCGATCCCGAGCAGGTCGCCGTCCCCCATCTGCTCCTCGAAACCCTGAAGCGCCTCCGCGGTCGCTCAGGCGGCGCACTGGCACTCGTCAGCGGGCGTCCGATTTCGAGCCTGGATCGCCTTTTCGCTCCCGAGCGGTTTGCCCTGGTTGGCCAGCATGGAACCGAACGCCGCGATGCGGCGGGGATCTTGACCGTCAATGAGGCCCATGCCGGGGCACTGGCTGTGATCCGTCCGCTCGTACGAGAACTGGCCCGGATGATCCCGGGTGCCCTCGTCGAGGACAAGGGTCTTTCGATCGCGATCCATGTCGGGGGCGAGACCCGTGCGCTTGCCGAGCTCCAGCGGAGGCTTGCTGATCCCCTCCTCGCCCATCCGGAACTCGGGTTGCTGCAAGGCAAATCCGTCCTCGAAGTCCGCTCGGCCCAAGTGGACAAAGGCCAGGCGCTTTCAGCCTTCATGGCGGAGCCCCCCTTTCACGGCCGACTTCCTGTCTTTTTCGGGGACGACGTGACGGACGAGTCGGCCTTCACGGCCGTCAACCGCCTCGGTGGGGTGAGTGTCAAGGTTGGCACCGGTCCGAGTGTCGCCCGACACCGGGTTGCCACGCCCGCCCAGGCCGTCGCCTGGCTCGCGCAAGCGGTCCAAACCGAGGAGCGGATATGAAACGCAGTCTTGAACTCGGGCTCATCGGGAACGGTTCGACCTCTGCACTCATCGACGAGGATGCCGAGTTCGTCTGGACCTGCCTGCCCCGCTTCGACGGCGATCCCGTCTTCTGCTCACTGCTTGAGCCACGAGGCCCCACGCCGCGGGGCTTCATGAACGTGACGGTGTCGGGAACCACGGCGCGCACGCAACGCTATGAGCCCAATACGGCGATCCTGGTCACGACCTTTGAGGACGAGCGTGGCGGCTGCCTCGAGGTCATCGATTTCATGCCGCGCTTCAAGCTTTACGAACGCATCTACCGTCCTCCGCTCATCGTGCGGATCCTCCGCCCGCGATCGGGCCGGCCCGAACTCACGGTCCGGGTCCGGCCGAGCGGGAACTTTGGTGCGGCCACGCCTGAGATCACGGTTGGGAGTCACCACATCCGCTACGTCTTCCCGGCCCAGGTCCACCGGCTCACGACCGACTTGTCGCTCGCCGCCATCCTCGACGAGACCCCGTTCGTCCTCGACCGCGAGCAGGTGATCGTCTTTGGTCCGGACGAGAGCCTGACCCGGCCGCTCGAGTCTCTGGCACGCGAGTTTCTCGCGGAAACGACCCGCTACTGGCAGGAGTGGGTGCGCTACCTCGCGATCCCCTTCGAGTGGCAGGATGCGGTCATCCGCGCCGCGGTGACGCTCAAGCTTTCGACCTTTGAGGATACCGGTGCCGTCCTGGCGGCGGTCACGACGTCGATCCCCGAGAGCAGGGACTCGGGGAGGAACTGGGATTACCGCTACTGTTGGCTGCGCGACAGCTATTTCGTAATCCGGGCACTCAACCGTCTCGGAGCCACCCGCACGATGGAGGATTATCTCCGCTTCGTCATTAATCTCGGCGTCCGGAAGGGCTATGAACATCTGCATCCGGTCTACACGATCAGTGGCGGTACCGAGCTCCCGGAGCGCGAGATCCAGAGTCTCGCGGGCTACCGGGGCATGGGGCCGGTCCGGATCGGCAATGCCGCCTGCGAGCAGGAGCAGCATGACGTCTATGGTGCGGTCGTGCTCGCCGCAAGCCAGGCGTTCTGGGATCACCGTCTCGACCGGCGGGGCGATGCGGCCTTGTTCACGCACCTCGAACGCCTGGGGCAGATGGCCGCACGGGTTGCCCTCGAGCCGGATGCAGGGCTCTGGGAGATCCGCGGCCAACAGGCGGTGCACACGTTCTCAGCCGTGCTGTCCTGGTGTGCGCTGGACCGCTTGGCCCGGATCGCCCGGTGTCTCGATCTCCCGGATCGTGCCGAGGACTGGGCCGGGCAGGCCAACCGTCTCCGAAAGGTCATTCTGGAGAGAGCCTGGAACCCCAAGCGCCAGAGTTTTACTGCGGTCCTCGACGGGTCCGGTATCGATGCCAGCGTGTTGCTCCTCGCCGAACTCGGTTTTGTCCCGTTCGAGGACCCCCGCTTCAGGAATTCTGTCCGTGCGGTCGAGCAGGAACTCAAGCATGGCGACTACGTATTCCGCTACCAGGAAGCTGACGACTTCGGCGTCCCCCAGAACGCGTTCACGCTCTGTTCGTTCTGGTATCTCAAGGCACTCGCGAGGCTTGGGCGCAAAGAAGAAGCGCACGAGCAGTTCGCATCCCTCCTCGGTCGCCGCACCCGCCTCGGACTCCTGTCCGAGCACATCGACCCCGGAACCGGTGAGCTCTGGGGAAACTTCCCCCAAACCTACAGCATGGTCGGGGTCATCGAGTCCGCTCTGCTCCTCAGTGCGCCCTGGGAGGGGGCGTTTTGAGCCGGCTGGTCATCGTCTCCAATCGCGTGGCCCTACCCGGACGGCGGGGTGGCGGGCAGGGTGGACTCGCCACCGGGCTCGTCGGTGCACTCGCCGCTCAGGGAGGACTCTGGTTCGGCTGGAACGGACGGTTGTCCGATGCGCCGGCCACACCGCTGCTCGAGCACGATCCACCGATCACATATGCGTTGACTCCGCTCTCACACCGGGAATTCGAGGGTTATTACATCGGCTTCGCGAATCGCTGTCTCTGGCCCGTTTTTCACGCCCAGTTGCATCTCATGCATTATGAGCCTGATGACCTTTCGATCTACCTCGAAGTCAGCTGGCGCTGGGCGGGCGAACTGGTCCCGCTCCTTGGGCCAGGGGACCTCATCTGGGTGCACGATTACCACCTGATTCCCCTGGGGTGCGCACTCCGTGCGCAGGGCGTCACGTCACCGATCGGATTCTTCCTGCACACCCCCTTCCCGGGGGTCGATCTCCTGCGGGCGCTTCCCGGGAAGCACCGCCTCGTCGAAATGCTCCTCGGCTATGACCTCATCGGATTCCAGACCCCGCTCGACTGCCAGTCCTTCTACCGGACGCTCGCGTTTTTCCTGCCGGAGGCACACCGGGAAGCGGGCGGGGTACGCTACCGCGGCCACCTCACCCGAGTCGATTGTTTCCCGATCGGGATTGCTGTCGAGGAAGTCGGCCAGCTCGCGCGGAGCGGTCGGCACAATCGACACGGCCAGCGGCTCGAGGCGAGTCTCACCGGGCGGAGGCTCATCCTCGGGATCGACCGGCTCGATTATAGCAAGGGGCTTGCGAACCGTTTCCGCGCCTATGAGCGGCTGCTCGAGCGTTGGCCCGAGTTTCAAAGGCAGGTGGTGCTCCTCCAGATTGCCCCGCTCTCACGGACCGAAGTGCCGGAATACGGCGCGATCCGAAGCCAGCTCAACGCGATCGTGGGGGACATCCACGCCCGCTACGCTGAATATGACTGGATGCCTTTGCGGTACATGACCCGGGGGTTCCCCCGCAGCACGATCCTCGGTTTCCTGAGACAGGCCGAAGTCGGGTTCATCACTCCGCTCCGCGACGGGATGAACCTCGTGGCCAAGGAATACGTTGCCGCCCAGGATCCCGAACATCCGGGCGTACTCGTGCTGTCCGGCCTCGCAGGGGCCTCCCAAGAGCTCGAGGAGGCGTTGATCGTCAATCCCTACGACATCGAGGAGATGGCTGGCGCGCTTGCGAAGGCACTGGCCATGGGACTCGAAGAACGCTGCCAGCGGTTCCAGGGCATGATGGAACGGCTGAGACGAGGGGACCTCCGGCACTGGATCACCTCATTCCGGGACGCGCTCGCCGCCACGGCACCGGCCGGCGAGGGAGGCTGAGTTATGAATCCCGCCCACGCGATCCCGCTCCCGCACACGCTCCTCCACCCGCTCTTCGCCTTGGGCGCCGTCGTGGGGAGTGCCCTCACGGTCTGGTTGGTTTTCGCACTGCTCGGGCGCACCCGGAGCTTCTTCCTGAAATCGGCCAACCAGCGGCTCCTCTTCCCGACGCTCCTCTTTGTTCCGGTCGCAGTCGCCCGGCTGTCTTCCTCACTGCTCGTGGCGAACCCGTCGATCCGGGGCCATTTCGACCATGGTGCCTTGATGGTTCTGATCGCGGCGTTCGGCTGGGCACTCGTCGGGTTCTTCGACACCTGGCGCGATGGGGTGCTTCGCCATCATCCGCTCGATATCGCGGACAATCTCCACGCGCGGCGGCTTCACACCCAGATCGAGATCATCCGGCGTACCTTCATCATCCTGGTCTTTCTGATCTGTGCGGCATCCATTCTCATGACCTTCCCTGCCGTGCGCGTGATCGGCGACACGCTTTTTGCCTCAGCCGGTGTGGCAGGCCTCGTGCTCGGACTTTCAGCGCGGCCGGTCCTGAGCAACCTAATTGCCGGTATCCAGATCGCGCTTACCGAGCCCATCCGGCTCGATGACGTCGTCATCGTCGAAGGTGAGTGGGGCTGGATCGAGGAGATCCGCGCCACCTATGTCGTGGTGCGGATCTGGGATTTGCGGCGCCTGGTCGTCCCGTTGTCCCATTTCATCGAGCAGCCGTTCCAGAACTGGACCCGCAAGACCGCGAACCTCCTGGGGACGGTCTATCTCTACGGGGATTACACACTCCCGGTCGAAGCGCTGCGCACGGAGCTGATCCACCTGCTGCACGAGACCTCGCTCTGGGACGGGGTCGCAGCCAACCTCCAGGTGACCGGTGCAACTCCCCAGGGCATGGAGCTTCGGGCGCTCATGAGCGCCCGGAACAGCAGTGATGCCTGGAACCTGCGTTGCCTCGTCCGTGAAAAACTGATCGCGTTCCTCGGCCAGAACTATCCCGGCTGTCTCCCGCATACACGTATCGACTGGATGCCCGAGGTGCCGCGCCGCGAGGGCCAGGAAACCGTCTCTCGAGAGGGGGATCCTGATCGTCCGACCCCAACGTCCGCTCGAGCCGTCCATCCTGAGCAATGAGGGAGTCAGGGACGGGGGGGGACCTGGATCCGGCTGGCCCTCCGCGCTTGTACCCGCTCCTGAACGCCCAACGACCGGTTGGTCTCACCTGGCCAAGGGGGCTCGGTGCAATGTCACACTTGGTTTTTGAACGCGCCATGGATAAAATCCCGACCAGAACGATCCTGACCCGTGAATCAAGGAGGGGAACATGCAATACAAGAGATTTTCCGTTGCGGCCCTGGTGCTCGCCCTGGTCTCGATGTCCGGATGTGCGACGGATACTGTGGGGGTTTCGCGCCTCCTCAAGCTTTATCCCACGAACACGCTTTCGGTGTTGACGCTCCTGCCCGATGTGGCCACGGTCGTCGTCGACCATGGTGCGACGTCCAAAGACCCGTTACGGCTCGTCCCGGCAACTTCCTGGGGCGTGAACCCGGCGGCCCGACGCTCGGTGCTGAACGCATTGGAGAAGCAGAGCCGGTTCCGTGTCAGGGAGTCCCTGCCACCAGGAGTCCAGCAGTGGCTCTCGGGCGCGACAGTCCGGGAGGGGATTGCACTCAACCCTAAAACGCTGGCCCGAATCCGGAAACCCGTGTCCGAGATGCGAACCAACCTGGTTTTGGTCCTGGCGCCGGGCATGATATTTGCCAAAGGCGTGTATACCATGGGTTCGATGTCTGCGATATTCGGTCCCGTGGTGGGCTATCTGGTCTCGGGTGGAGTGCGTCCGGAGGGTCTGGGATATGGGGTGGTCCAGACCGAGTTCCTGGATACCCGGTCCGCGGTGAACACGGTGGTTCTCAAGGCCTGGGTATTGGACCGGGAGGAGGGGACGGTGATTGCCAAAACCTCGTGCGTTGCTCGGAGCACCCGGCTCAATGGTGTTGGCAAAACGAATCCCAAGGTGAAGGCGCTCTGGATCCACAGAAAGGGCGCCATCGCACCCGCAAACCTTGCCTACACGAAAACCGAGATCCTGAAGCTGACCCAGAAGGCGGTCGGATGTGTCTTGCACGCCCTGAAGCTCAGCTGAGCAGAGGCGGGAGCGGGTTCGCCCGGTCCAGCCCGGCCTTTACAGGCAAAAGGCCCGGGCCCATACTCAGACGCCAGGGTTCGATCCGCTTGTCCGTGATACTTGGGATCTCATGAAGCTCATCACCGCCATCATCAAGCCGTTCAAGCTCGATACCGTCCGCGCAGCCCTGGATGGGGTCGGTGTCCAAGGGCTTACGGTCACGGACGTCAAGGGCTTCGGCCGCCAGAAGGGTCACACCGAGCTCTACCGCGGAGCGGAGTATCTCGTTGATTTTTTGCCGAAGATCAAGATCGAGGTCGCGGTGTCCGATGCGGATCTCGACCCCGCCGTCGAGGCGATTGCGAACGCCGCCCGAACGGGTAAAATCGGGGATGGCAAGATTTTCGTCCAGGAGCTGACCCGGGTGATCCGCATCCGGACCGGAGAACAAGATGCCGACGCACTCTCGAACTGACCGACACGGGCTTGCGCTCACCGTGGCCGGGCTGGCCATCCTGGGATGCTGCTACGCCCAACCGGCCTCGGCACAGCACATCTACCGCTGGGTGGGGCCCCATGGCACGGTCCATTACTCGGATGTCCCGCACGGTTCCCGTTATGAGCGCGTGCACGTCGGCGTGCCTTCCACGTTTTCCGTGCCGGGATCAAGCCACCCCCACCCCCCGAAATCCGCGCCTGCCGCCAAGAAGCCCGCCACCCCGGTCAAGAAGGTCCCGGGCCTCACCCCGCAGCAGGCCAAGGCATTCTGTCACGTCGCGCGGCAACGCTATGTGAAGCTCGAGCCGGTGCGCCGGCTCCAGCTCGTCGAACCGGACGGGAAATCCAAGTTCCTGACCGGCCAGAACCTCCAGTCCTACAAGGACGCCGCGCGTTCGCGCATGCAGCTTTTCTGTGGGCAGGCCAAGCAAACGGGCGCCTGATGGGCACCCCACTCACCTCCTGAGCGGGATTCCTGGGCTTGTCCGGTCGTCCCGGTTTTCGGCCCGGCTGGCCGGCGTGATGGCTGTGACCTTGGCCCTGACCGCTTGCATGTCCGCCAAGCCCCTGTTGCTCGGCCATCCGCGTCGCCCGATCTCCCCGGAGCGCGTCTGGTTCTACGCCAAACCCTACTGGCCGAAGCCCTACCACATCATCGCCCGTCTCGATACGCAAGCGCTCGGCGGATTCAGCAGCGGCGCGACCGATTGCGCGACCCTGATCCGGCTCCGGCGCGAGGCCGCAAGGCTCGGAGCCAACGATGTCCTCTTGCGCATCTCCGCCGTGTTCGGGGTTTTTTCCCTGAGCCATGTGCCCTCCGGTCCGGCCTACCAGGGCTTCGCGGCCTATAGCCCGGAGCACCCCAAGGCGCACGCACTCATCCTCAACGAGAAGAACTGCAAGCGGCTTTTGCGCTAGGCCGAGGACCGAAGATCCGCGAAAAGCACCGGGAGCCCCGTGAGGAGACTCCGGTGGAGCGCGGGAGCATAGTAGCGCAGGGGCCCGAGCAGCGGCTTCGCTTGAATGCTCCGGAAGACATCGAGCGGGGTCTCGGCCGAGGCCAGGGTGACCGACCAGGTCCCGGAAGGATAAGTGGGCTGGGGAAAGGGGAAGAGTCGCCGGTTCCGGAAGCCTGCGGCGCCAAGTTTTTCGTGGATCCCGCGCACGAGGTGAGGATAGAGGAAGGGAGACTCGCTCTGGAGCGCGAGGATCCCGTCCGGGCCGAGACGGCTCCGGCAGGTTTCATAAAACCGCGTTTCGAAAAGCCCCTCGGCTGGTCCGATGGGGTCGGTACTATCGATCAGGAGGACATCGATGCTCGCCTCGGGTGCCCGCTCGATCCAGCGGATGGCGTCCTCGAAAACGAGGCTTGCCCGCGGGTCTCCCAGGGCCTCGACAAACTCGGGGAAGTGGCGGAGCGAGAGGTCGGTCACGGCGCGGTCGATCTCGACCTGGACCACGCGTTTGACGCTCGGGTGCTTGACGGTCTCGGTGAGCGTCCCCCCGTCCCCGCCGCCCACGATCACGATGCGGGATGGGTCCGGGTGGGTCATGAGCGCCGGATGGACCAGCATCTCGTGGTAGATGAAATGGTCGCGTTCGGTCAGCATGATGCAGCCGTCGATGGCCATCAGTTTCCCGAAATCTTCCGTCTCAAAGATCTCGATCTTCTGGAAGGGACTGTCCACCGAGTCGAGCTTCCGCCGGATCCGCAAGCCGATCGAGCAGCCCGCCTTGGGTGCGGGTTCCACAAACCACTCGGAATCATCCATCATATGGGTTACCTCGATTGTTTCGGGAGCTAGTGTACCGTGCCCACCCGTTCGCACTCCGTCTCCACCGGGGAGGCCGCTCCCGTCCCGTCCGCTGTCCGGGATCCCGGCGCGCCCTACGGGCTCGCGCGCTGGGGGGGCGGGTTCTTCGCCGTCGATGGGCGCGGCCATCTCGTCGTCCGCCCGGACCGCGATCCGTCAACGGGCATTGACCTCGACGCGCTCACCGACGGGCTACTCGACAGCGGACTGCGTTTCCCGATCCTGATCCGCTTCCCCGAGATCCTGAAGCAGCGGCTGGCCGAGCTCACCGGGGCATTCGCGCTCGCGCGGAGGCGCGAGGGGTACCGGGGGACCTACCTCCCCGTCTATCCGGTCAAGGTCAACCAGGAGCATGCGGTGGGCACCGCCCTCGTCGACGCGGCGCGGGACGGGATCGGCCTCGAGGCCGGCAGCAAGCCGGAACTGGTCATGGCCCTGGCGCTCGCGCCCGCTCGCGGTACGATCATTGCGAATGGCTACAAGGACCGCGCCTACATCCGCCTCGCGCTCCTCGCGAGCCAGCTCGGCCTGCGCGTCTTTCTCGTGCTCGAGAAACCGACTGAACTCGATCTCGTCCTCGAGGAGGCCCGCGCGCTCGGCTGCCAACCCACGCTCGGGGTCCGCGTCAGGCTCGCCTCGATCGCCTCGGGCAAGTGGCAGAACACGGGAGGCGCCAAATCCAAGTTCGGATTCACGATCCCGGAACTCCTCGAGACCCTCGAGCGGCTTTCTCGTGCCGGCTGGCTCGACCGGCTCGAACTCCTCCATTTCCATCTCGGATCCCAGATCGCCAATCTCCGGGACATCCAGGGTGCCCTCCAGGAAGCCGGCCGCATCTGGGCGGAGTTGCGGCAGCGGGGGGT
Source organism: Pseudomonadota bacterium (assembly GCA_021852325.1). Lineage (GTDB taxonomy): Bacteria > Pseudomonadota > Gammaproteobacteria > JAKAQQ01 > JAKAQQ01 > JAJZNM01. Next base: position 3,010 of record JAJZNM010000082.1, on the reverse strand, counting down.
CCCGCTCCGCTCGGTCGATGTGGGTGGCGGTCTCGCGGTCGATTACGAGGGCACCCGCTCGAGGAGCGATTGCTCGATGAACTACTCGATGGAACAGTACGCCGAGGTGATCGTCCGCACCTTCCAGGAGGCTGCCCAGGCGGCCGGCTGCGAGGCCCCGGATCTCCTGTCGGAGTCCGGGCGGGCGCTTTGTGCACACCACGCGGTGCTCGTCACGGATGTGATCGAGATGGAGCCCCCGCCCGCCGCCCCGGAGCCGGGCCAGCGTCCCGACCCGGACTGGGCGCTCCGCGAACTCTGGGCGCTCTATGGGCGGGAGGCGGAATCCCAGGCACCGGAGGAGGTCTACCAGGAAGCGCTCTACTGGCTCCAGGAGATCCTGGCGCGCTTCAGCCGCGGGGTGCTCGACCTCGAGACGCGCGCCGAAGCCGAGCGTCTGTTCCAGGCGCTGATCCAGAGGCTTCAATCCCGCTGGGATCCCGGCCGGGTCGGCAGTGCCGAGCTCCGGGCGGAACTCGAAGAACGGCTCGCCCAGAAGATGTTCTGCAATCTCTCGATCTTCCAGTCACTCCCCGATATCTGGGCGCTCGAACAGATCTTCCCGATCGTGCCGCTCGCAGGTCTCGACCGTCCGGGTGCCCGGCACGTCCGGCTCTACGATCTCACCTGTGATTCCGATGGGCGCATCGACCGCTATGTCGGTCCCGACTGCCTGACGCCCACGCTGCCCGTACCGGAGGTCGCCCCCGGGATGCTCCGGCTCGGCTTCTTCCTGGTCGGGGCTTACCAGGAGATCCTGGGCGACATGCACAATCTCTTCGGGGCGACCGGCTCGGTCGTGGTCGAGCGGGTGGATGGCGAGATCCGACATTCGCGCGCGCATCCCGGTGATACGGCGCGCGACCTGCTCGGCCATGTGCACTGGGAGGAGACGGAAATCAGAAGCCGGCTCGAGGCCAAGCTCGGGCACGCCCGGCTCTCCGGCGAGGCGAGCCAGGCGTTCCGGGCCACCGTCGCCGAGGTGCTTGCGGGTTCCACGTATCTGCTTCCGGAGGAAGGTTGACGATGTCCAGAAAACGGGTGATGGCCACATTTTTCGGGCTCGGGGCCATGGGCTGGCCCATGGCCCAGACGCTCCATCGGGCGCACCGACTATGTGGCGCCTGGAACCGCACTCCCGAGCGCACCCGTGCCTTCGCGGCAAAGACCGGTGCACAGGGTTTCGAGGCCCTCGAGGAAGCCCAGGCTTCGGCGCCGGTCCTCATCCTCTGCGTCCGGCAGGATGAGGATCTCCTCGAGCTCATCGACCGGATGATGCCAAACCTCGCTCCGGGGCAGACCGTCGTCGACTGTTCGACCGTGGCACCGCAAACCGCACGCGACGTCCACGCGCGGCTCGCCTCCCGGGCGGTCGGCTTTCTCGACTGTCCGGTGTCCGGGGGGACCGAAGGGGCCGCCCGGGGCGCGCTCACGCTTTTTGTCGGGGGCGATCCTGAGTTGCTGAACCGAATCCGGCCACTCCTCAAGGCCTTGGGTCCGAACGTGACCCACATGGGCGAGGTCGGCCAGGGCCAGGCCGCCAAGGCGGTCAACCAGCTCATGCTGGCTGGCATCAACCAGGCGGTGTCCGAGGCGCTGGCGTTTGCCCAGGCGGAAGCGCTTCCCCTGAAGGAGCTGATCGAGGCCCTCTCGCACGGGGCGGCGCAGAGCTGGTTTCTCACGCACCGCGGACCTAACCTGGTGGCGACGAACTACCCCCTCGGATTCAAGATGTCCCTCCATGCAAAGGATCTCGGCATCTGCCAGGCGATGGCCGCAAGCCACGGTGTCCAGCTGCCGCTCGCCGAGATGACGCTCCACCACTACCGGAGGCTCCCGGAGCGTCAGGACCAGGATCTCTCCGCGCTTTTCGAACTCAAACGTGCACTCTTCCGGAAAGACTGACACGGACCGGACCGGACCTGCGGCCGCACGCGACCGGGCGAAGCGGACCGTGCGAATCGGGGATTTCCTCCCCGATTTCTGCTCGAGCGCCTCGACCCTCACGGTCGTGCTGTTCGCCGAACTCATCGCCCTGGTCCTCACGCTCGTCCAGTCGGAATGGATCGGCAACTTCTGGGTCGGATGGGGGTGGATCTCGCTCTATCTCCAGTGGATGGCGCTCTCGGGGGCTGCGATCCTCTGTGTCCTGCGTCGCCTGGCCCCGCCGCTCAGACCCGCCTGGGCGCTCGTTTTGGCCTATGGACTCCTGCTCCTCGCCGCGGTCGTGATCAGTCTCGGCGTCGAGGCCATCTGGCCCTTGGCCAGCCAGCCGCTCCGGGGCTTTCTCTGGCGCAGCACGCTCGCGGCCGCGATCCTCGACGCGCTCGCGCTCCGCTATTTCTACGTCCTCGGGCGCTGGCGGAGCGAGGTGCGCGCGGAGGCGGAGGTCAGGCTCGAGGCGCTCGAGGCACGCCTGCGCCCGCACTTTCTCTTCAATACCCTGAACACGATCCTCGTGCTGATCCGCCGCGACGCCGCGCGGGCCGAGGCGGCACTCCTCAATCTCGCCGACCTGTTCCGCTCGGCGCTCGAGAGTGGCTCCTCGCGTTCCACACTCGGCCAGGAGCTCGACTGGGCGCGGCAGTATCTCGCCCTCGAGGCGATCCGCCTGGGCCCGAAACTCGAGATCGTCTGGGAGATCGACCGTATCCCCCGGGATGCGATGGTTCCCCGTCTGCTCCTTCAGCCCATCGTCGAGAACGCGGTCTACCACGGCATCGAAAACTCGATCGCAGGCGGACGGATCGAGATCCGCGGACACGCCACGGCCTCGCGCATCGAGCTCAGCATCACGAATCCCTCTCCGGGCCCGGGTGAGGCCACGGGCACGCCCCGTCACGGACTCGCGCTCGACATCCTGAAGCGCCGCCTCGCCCTGGTGTTCCCGGATTCCCTCGAACTCCTCACCGCCCGAGAAGCGGATGGACATTTCACGCTGACGCTCATCCTGCCCTACGAGCGCGCCCGA
>JAJZNM010000050.1 GCA_021852325.1 Pseudomonadota bacterium | reverse complement strand
AAACTCGCGGGTGCTTGGGGCATCCGCTTTCCAGTCGAGAATCGCCTCCGCATCTTCCATGCGCACCGCCTGTCCGTCCAGGTTCCGGATCACGTTCTCGAGCAGGATCTTGAGCGACAGAGGCAGTGTTTCGACACCGGGATGCCGTCGACCCAGGCTTTTCAGCGATACCAGACGATAGGTTTTTGTGTCGAGCGTCAGTTGATCGAGACAGGATTCACGGAACGAAGCCGGGTTCTTCATGATGCGGCAACCTCATAGGGAATCGGACGGATGCATGCGATGCTTGCGCATGCATTTGGTCAATTATACGCCCGGGTCCAAGACGACGAAAATCCGCTTCAGCGTTTTCCGGTCACAGTTTCAGACGGGTTTCGCGAGGTGTGTCACGCAGGGTAGAGGGAGCGATCGATCCGGCTTCAACGGAACCGGCAATGGTCCCGCCCCCTAAACAGATATCACCATCGTAGAGCACAAAATATTGTCCCGGGGTGGGTGCAAAGACCGCGCGGGTGAACCGGACTGTCGGTGCGTGATCCGGATCCCAGGTCATCTCGCAGGGAACCTCGGGCTCCAGGTAACGGGTTTGCCCTGTACCCGGGATCATGCCTTTGGGTGGTGGCGATCCAATCCAATGGAAGTCACTCAGTTGTATCGTGTGTCGCCAGAGTGCCGGATGATGGGGATTCTGCGTCACTCGGAGGATGTTCGCTTCATGGTTTTTTTCATAGATGTACCACGATCCTTCCGGGGCGCCGCGAACGCCCCCGATGCCGAGACCCCTGCGCTGTCCCACGTTGTAAAACCAGGTTCCACTGTGTTGTCCAAGCATCTCGCCGGATTCATCGAGGATCGGGCCGGGCTTGGTGGGCAGAAAGTTCTCGAGCCAGGGTCGGAACGGGCGCTCTCCGATGAAGCAGATCCCTGTACTGTCCTTCTTGGCATGCGTTGGGAGGCCGCGTCGGCGCGCGAGGGTACGCACCTCGGGTTTCGTCATCTGTCCGATGGGAAACAGGCAGTGGTCCAAGGTGCCTGCATCGACCTGGTTCAGGAAATAGGTCTGATCCTTGTGACGGTCCCGTGACCGGAGAAGCTGGATTCCCTGAGGCGTATGGTTGAGGACGGCGTAGTGTCCCGTTGCCAGGTGGGTCGCCCCAAGCCGTTGCGCATACTCCCAGAGCACGCCGAATTTGATCTCGCGGTTGCAGGAGACGTCGGGATTCGGGGTCAGGCCATCCGCATAGGCCTTGAGGAAGGGTTCGAATACCCGCTCCCGGTAGAGCTTACTGAAATGGACCCGGTGGAGCGGGATGTCCAGTTGATCCGCGACGCGCCGGGCATCCTGGAAATCGTCTGCACGGGTGCAATACCCATCCGGCTCGTCCCAGTTGAACATGAAGAGTCCTTCGACCCGCCAACCCTGTTCCTTGAGCAAGAGGGCCGAGACGGATGAATCGACGCCACCCGAGAGGGCGATCAAGGCGAGAGCGCTTTGGGGAGGGGTGACCATAGACCGTCATTTTAAGACAGACGGGCGGCATCAAAAAAAAGAGGGGCGGCGTGGCCGCCCCTCGGGTCGCAAGAGTTGCCGGTCAGTGTGCGGGCTTGTGTCTCGCGCGCAGGGTCACGCCGAGTGCAGAAAAACCGAGGACGAGAAGGGCCAACGGGCCGAGCCCGCCAATCCCGCCGCCTCCGCCAGATGAAGGCGAGACCTTGACCGAAATCGAAGCCGGTTTCGAGGTGTTGCCTGCAAGGTCGCTGCAGGTCATCTCGGCCGTATAGGTTCCGGGCGTGCTGAAGCTGACCGGGGCCGGGAAATACCCGGTCGCCGTCTTGCCGTTGCCGAACGACCAGTCTGCATTCAAGTCGTTTTCGCTGGAGCCGAGGGGAGTGGTGCAGTAGCCGGCAAAACTGACCGCCTGCCCCACCGTCACATTGGTATCCGTGGGATCGGTGATGATTGCGGTTGGGGGGACGCTCGCAATGGCCGCCTGCAGGGCATCGACGAGACCATAGCCATAGATGCCATTCCAGCCGGATCCGGCCTGCTGGGCCGCCGTCTTTTCGAGAACGCTCGGAATGGATGTGGGATGGACGTTGGCCGAGAGCAGGAGCGCTGCAACGGACGCCGCGCCGGGCGATGCCGCCGACGTTCCGTAGAACCCTTGCATGAATCCTTCCATGTTGACGATATCCTCATCCGGTGCGGCAATGTCCGGCACCTCGGAGTTGTCTGCCGGGGTGATGGCCGTGCATGAGGTTTCAGCGGCATTGCAGTTCCAGGAAAGGGTATAGGGGCCGCTGCTGCTGAAAAACTCGACCGGGTATCCCGGGGGGTTGGTCCCGAAGGGTACGACGGCGGCGGCCTCGAGCAGGTCGGATTTGCTCTGGCCGGGGAAATCCCGGTCGGCGCCCGCCGATCCGTCCGTGTAGTAGGTGAGCGGAAAGCTCCCGCTCCCGGAGTTGCTCACGATCGAGGCGATCAGCTTGAAGTTGAGTGCACCGGGGTTTGTGAGGTTCACGGCCTGGATCACCGGGCTCACCGTCATCGACGTCGTTCCCGTATTGGTGTAGGCGAGGAAAAGCAGAGGACAATTAGTAGCAATGCCAAGACCTGCACTGGCCGAGTTGTTGCTCGGTCCCGACTCGTTCATGTTCCCGGAGCCTGAGACAACCGGTGCCAGGGTGGCCGTACTCGCGCCAGTCGGCTCCACGAGTTCGAGGTTGAAGGCATTGTTCGCCGTGGGGCAGGCTCCCGTCGTGGTGTTGTAAGTCGGGTTGTCGTTCCAGCCGAGCGCGAGTTGGACGCCGTAGCCTGGGGGGAGCGTGAAATCATTGAAGGGGTTCGAGGCATCTCCGACCGCCTTCCCGAAATCCTCGGTCGTCTGGCTCATACCGTTGATGGTCGCCGTCGTCGGCACATAACCGGCCTGGTAGAAGCCGTCCTGTCCATCCACCGTGTTGCCCCAGTTGCCTGCCGACGTGAAGAAGAGGACGTTCGGGTAGGTCTGCATCAGTGATTCATAGCCGATGGCATCGCTTAGGGGGAAATAGAATACTGGCAGCGTTCCGAGGTCGTCCGAGACGATGTTGGCCCCGAATCCGGTGATGAGCGCCTGTGCACAGCCGGGTATGTTGTAGCTGGATTGCACGCCCGAGCAGAATCCGAGATTGGCTTCGGGCGCATCCTGATAGACGATCTGCATCATCCAGCTGCCTTCGTCACCGCCATTGTCTCCAGAAGGTGGGTAGACGAACCCAACGTTGTTCGGCAGAAAACCTTGCGAAGCATAGTAGGGGTAGTAGTACGCACCGTCGGAAATCACGCCCACGTTGACTCCCTGGCCCAGATAGCCGGCCTTGTTGAGGGCTGCCGACTGCATGGCGAGGGCCTGGATCGGCGTCTGGCCGCCGGCACCGATCGGAACCGTGCGCGGGACCAGGCGACGGGGCAGGTTCATGGTATGGACATAAATCGGATTGCGGATGAAGGCTACTCCAGGGAGTTCAGCCAGAGTCGGCAGAGCCTTCAGCGGGACCCACGCTTGGATCATCGAGGTCCAGGAAGCGGTTTGGATGTGCACTGCGCCAAAGGCCTCGAGGCTTGAAGGCAGAACGCTTCCCCTTGTTTTCGGGACAATCCAGACCATCGTGTCACCGCAGTGGTGGACCATCGGCACAACAAACCCAAGCGGGCGGGCATCGAAGGTGCAACTCGTGGCGGTTCCCGGGCTTGGCTGGATGA
>JAJZNM010000026.1 GCA_021852325.1 Pseudomonadota bacterium | reverse complement strand
CCTTTACGTCAGTCTCGAACCGTGTGTGATGTGCCTCGGGGCGATCATGCATGCACGCGTCGCGCGCCTGGTCTACGCGACACCAGATCCTCGATTCGGAGCGATCGAACGGATCGACCCCGGGCAGATCGGATGGATTTTCAACCACGAGCTCGCCATCACGGGGGGCGTCCGCTCCGAGGAGGCGACAGCGCTGCTCCGGGGATTTTTTGCCCTCCGCCGCATGCGTGGGGATGGCCCGTCCTGATGCCGAGATCAAGGTCACGCGGGTGGATTTTGCGCGCGGAGGATTTGGTGAAACCCGCGCTATACGGTATGGTAACCGGGTCGCGATTCAGTCAGAGGTTTTGATGGCCGCAACTGCCCACGGGAACGACCAGGTCCGGAGATCGATCTGGCGCCTCGTACTGGCCTATCTCCTCCTCGGTGGCGTCTGGATACTCCTCGCAGGGGTCGTCGTGCATGTCGTGTTCGGCATCCACTTCCGCGAGGCCGGCATGATCAGCTTTGCCTCCCTGATGGCCATCTTCATCGCGCTCTCGGCCTTGATCATTGCACAGCAGGAGGCGCGCTTCCAGCGCGATCTCATCCGCCGGGAACGGGTGCGCCGGATCCAGCAGGAGCAGTCACTCAAGTTCCGGCTCATGACCGAACACTCGGTCGATCTCGTGAGCATGGCGTCCATCGACGGAGTGCACGAGTATGTGAGCCCATCCCACCAGGCGATCCTCGGGCTCGAGGCCGAATCCGTCATGAACCGGCATCCGGCGAGTCTCATCCATCCATCGGATCTTGAGCGGCTCGGAGACTGGCACAGTTACCCCCTGAGCGAGTTCCGGCTGCGGACGGCCGGTGGAGACTGGAAATGGGTCCAGGGATACCGATACCTCATCCGCTGGGAGGGACGCGAGTACAGTGTCGGCATCGCCCGCGACGTGACGGCGCTCCGATCGATGCAGAAAACTGTCGTCGAATATGCCGAACGGCTCAAGATCCTCTCCCGCAAACTCCTCGAGACGCAGGAAAACGAACGCCGGCACCTCGCCCGCGAGCTCCACGACGAAGTGGGACAAACGCTCACGGCCGCGAAGCTCGGATTGCATGCCATGGCGGACCTGTTCCAGCTCAGCCGGCGCGAGAAGCTCTACGGGGAACTCGTCGCCAGCCTCGATCGCGTGCTGACCCAGATCCGGACCCTCTCGCTCAACCTGCATCCTTCCCTGCTTGACGATCTCGGACTCGTCGCCGCGATACGCGGGCTCGGAACCCGGATGGCGACACTCTCCGGACTCAGGCTATCCCTGAACCTGCCGGAAACCGATCCCCGCTTCCCGCCCCTGATCGAGATCACGAGCTACCGTGTGATCCAGGAAGCGTTGAACAACATCGCCCGCCATGCTGGTGCGTTGCGTATCGAGATCACGCTCGTGATCGAGCAGGATTCTCTCAAGCTCCGGATCCAGGATGACGGGCGAGGGTTCGATCTCGAAGCCATGCGCCAGCGGGTCCAGGCCGGTTCAAGCCTCGGTCTCCTCGGCATGGAGGAACGGGTCCAGCTGGCCGGCGGGCAGTTCTCGCTCCAGAGTGAACCCGGGAAGGGGACGACGGTCGAAATCCAGTTCGCCCTGAAGGACCTTCCGGTGTCACCCGCAGAAGCAGCCGTTTCCAAAGAAATGTCACCGACATGATAGAGTTAGGCGTGGTCTTTCAGGAACTAGGTCATCCCATCCGGCTGGCATCGGGCGGGAATGACCTGTTTCCGCCACGGAGGATGTAGAATGGGTTACGATTTTCCGGTTTAAGGGCAAGGGAGCAGATTGATGTCGCGTCTCAAGGTGCTCGTAGCCGATGACCACCCGCTCTTCGTCGAGTCGGTGGCGAGCCTCTTGGCCGCCCAGCCTGGTGTCCAGGTGATCGGGCTCGCCCGTTCGGGGGAGGAAGCGCTGAGCCTCTGTGAATCGCTCAAACCGGACGTGGTGCTCCTCGATGTCGCCATGCCGGGGATTGGTGGCTTGGGTGCTGCGGAAGCCCTTAAGAAACAGCCCGGCTCGCCGAAAGTGGTCCTGATCACCCTCTACGACGATCCCGAGTACCGCGAACGCGCCCAGGAGCTCGGTGTCGACGGATTCGTGAACAAGATCGAGTTTGCGGCCGTGATCGGCCCGATCCTCGGGGAGATGGCGGCATCGATCACCCCTTGAGGCCTATGGGTCATCAGGGGATTGCAGGCGCAAAGCTCCGGGAGGCCGGCATCGTCGGCTGTTGAAAGGGGCACCCAGGAGTCAGTCGACTCCATGAATTTTTGCCAGGTGGATGCGAGGGATGCTGGATTTCTGGGCGGGGCTCCTGAGCGGGCTCGGCGGAGTCGTTTTTCTCGGCGGGTTGTTCGGGTTTTCGGGTCGCGTGCCATGGTTTGCGGGACGTACGCCGAGGCTCGGTCGCGCGCGTCACCGGCGTGGGCGCGAAATCCGCCGGACGGGATTGCCGTCCCGCTGCTTCCAGGCCATCGCCGGGATTCCCAAGCGCACGCGGTCTTCGGCAGCCCTCAAGATTGGAGGGGTCGGGATCCCGCGCGCGCTCGAACCCTATCACCTCCTGTTTGCCGGAAGTCCCGGGGCGGGCAAAAGTGTCGCCATCCAGGCCTGTCTCGAAACCCTGAGGGCGCGTGGCGACCGCGTGCTGGTCGCAGATTGCGGCGGAGAGAGCCTCGCACGGTTTTATCGGACAGGCGACCGCCTCCTGAATCCCCTGGATGGGCGATCCGTGGACTGGTCGCCCCTGGCCGAGATGCAGGAGGCCTGGGATGCGGAACGCCTGGCCCGGAGTCTCGTGCCGGAGCGCGACGGGGGAGAGCGGGAGTGGCATCACTACGCGCAGTCTCTGGTTGCCGGTGTGCTCGAGCGACTGTGGCTTTCGGGCGACGCCCGTACCGGCGGGTTCGTGGATGCGCTTACCCAGGCGTCGAACGCGGATCTTGCTGCTCTCGTGGCGGGCCATCCCTGCCACTGCCTTTTTGAAGAAGGTGCCGAACGGATGCTGGCTTCGGTACGCGGGATCGTCGGAACCTATCTCGCCCCGTACCGGTTTCTCGACCGGATGGCCGACCTCGAGGGCTTTTCGATCCGGAAATGGGTCACGCGTAGACCCAGTCCGGATTGGCTGTTTCTGACCTACCGGGACGACCAGGCCACGGTCTTGAGACCGCTCCTGGCCGCCTGGCTCGATCTCGCGGTGGGGGCGATCCTCGCCAGCGAGCCGGATCCCCACCGGCGCATCTGGATCGTCCTGGATGAACTCGGTGCGCTCGGAACGGTTCCGGTCCTGGCTGACGCCTTGACGCGGGGACGCAAGTACGGCCTGGCCTGCCTGGCCGGCGTGCAGACGCTCCGCCAGCTCTACCGGCATTATGGGCGGGATGGCGCCCTCGTCCTCCTGTCCTGTTTCGGTTCGCTGCTCGTGCTCCGGACGCAGGAGGCCGAGACCGCCGAACACCTGAGCCGTGAGCTCGGCGAGCGAGAGATTGTCCAGCGGGAGCTCGGCTTTGGCCGGGGCGGTGCGACCCATTCGGACCGCCGCCATCTCGAGCGGATCGTGCTCGCGAGCGAGATCCAGAATCTTGAGGATCGCAGGGGTTTTCTGGCCTGCGCGCGCGGGCGCCCGATCGAATCTCTGAGACTCCCGGTCGTGGACCGGGAACTCGTGGCGGAGTCCTGTGTACCGAGGTCGTCCCCTCCTCATCCCACAGGGGGGG
>JAJZNM010000004.1 GCA_021852325.1 Pseudomonadota bacterium | reverse complement strand
CGACGTGTTCGAGAGGGGGGCATGCGCAATATCGCAAGCTGGCTCGACGAGTATGGGCAAAGCCACCGCCATCCGGCGAACAAGGCGATCCACTGGGTCTGCGTGCCGCTCATCATGCTCGCTCTGATCGGGCTCCTTTGGACCATCCCGACTCCCGCCGCCTGGGCCACCCGATCGCCCCTCATCAACTGGGGCGTCTTCGGGGTGCTCCTCATGCTGGCTTACGACTACATGCTGTCCTGGCGTCTCGCGCTCGGCATGACGCTCGTGGCCTGCATCATGGTCGGACTGGTCTATGCCGTAAGCCGACTCTCCGTGCCGCTCGGCGGCCTGGCCGCCGGGGTTTTTGTGGCCGCCTGGGTCGGGCAGTTCATCGGGCACGGCATCGAGGGCCGGAAACCCGCCTTCCTACGGGATCTCCAGTTTCTGTTGATCGGCCCGCTCTGGCTTCTGGCCTTCGTGTATCGCTTGGCAGCTCTGCCCATCGATCGGGAGCCATCCCATCCCTGACCGGCTATTCGGGTACGGTGCGCTCCTCTCGTTGGGCCGAGCGCAGCGCCCGGCGTCGGACCCCTTCGTCCAGAAAACGCTTGCGCAGACGGATGCTGTGCGGGGTGGCCTCGACCAGCTCATCATCGTTGATGATCTCGAGCGCGCGCTCGAGTGTGATCTGGAGAGGGGGGGTGAGCAGGATATTTTCATCCCGGCCCGCTGAGCGGATGTTGGTGAGTGCCTTGGCTTTGAGGGGGTTCACGGTGAGATCGTTTTCGCGGGCATGGAGCCCCACGATCTGGCCAGCGTAGACCCGCTCCCCCGGCCCGATGAAGAGGCGCCCCCGCTCCTGGAGGTTGAAGAGCGCGAAGGGAACCGCTTCTCCGGTGCCGTTCGAGATGAGCGCACCGCTTGCCCGCTGGGTGACCCGGAGCGCTTTTTCGGGGCCGTAGCCATCGAAGATGCGGTGCAGGATGCCGGTGCCCCCGGTGGCCATGCGGAACTCGGTCTGAAAGCCGATGAGACCCCGCGCGGGAATGCGATAACTCAAGCGTAGCCGTCCGCGGCCGTCCGGCTGCATCTCTTCGAGGCTGCCACCGCGGAGTCCCAGGGCCTCGAGAACCACGCCCTGGTGGTTGTCCGGGATATCGACGATCAGGATCTCGTAAGGTTCTTCCCGGCCACCCGGACCGTCCCGGAACAGCGGACGGGGACGGGAGACCGCAACTTCATAGCCTTCCCGGCGCATGGTCTCGATCAGGATGCCGAGATGGAGTTCACCCCGGCCCGAGACTTCGAAGCGGTCGGGGTCCGGCGTCTCCTGGACGCGGAGGGCGACATTGTGGCGGATCTCGCGCCACAGGCGAGCGCGGATCTCCCGACTCGTGACAAAGCGGCCTTCTTGGCCCGCAAAGGGAGAACTGTTCACCTCGAAAGACATGCTGATCGTGGGCTCGTCGACCGTGAGCGGCGGGAGCAGGTCCGGTGCTTCGGGGGCCGTGATCGTGTCCGAGATATGCGGTTCTTCGAGTCCGGCAAAGGCAATGATATCGCCCGCTTCCGCGGATTCCACTTCGGTGCGTTCAAGCCCGAGGAAGCCGAGGATCTGGATGATGCGCCCGGCCTTGCGGTTGCCGTCGCGGTCGATCTGGGTCACGTTCATGCCGCGCCGGAGTGTCCCACGCGAGATGCGCCCGATTCCGATGGCTCCGACATAGCTCGAATAGTCGAGCGCAGCCACTTGGAGCTGGAGGGGCCCCTCGAGGGATACCTCCGGGGGCGGGCAGCTTTCGATCAGGGTTTCGAAAAGCGGGGTGAGGTCGGTTCCGGGGGCCTCGGGCGAACGGCTCGCCCAGCCGTTCAAGGCGGAGGTATAGAGCACGTGGAAATCGAGCTGGGATTCGTCTGCACCCAGACGATCGAACAGGTCAAAGACCTGGTTCACGACCCAGGAGGCCCGTGCGCCGGGCCGATCCATCTTGTTGATCACAACGATCGGGTGGAGTCCGCGGGCCAGGGCTTTCTGGGTGACGAAACGGGTCTGTGGCATGGGGCCGTCCAGGGCATCGACGAGGAGCAGGACGGAATCCACCATGGCCAGGGCCCGCTCGACCTCACCCCCGAAATCCGCGTGGCCGGGCGTGTCCACGATGTTGATCCGGTGGCCATGCCAGAGAATAGCCGTGTTTTTGGCCAGGATGGTGATCCCGCGTTCCCGTTCCAGTTCGTTCGAGTCCATGGCGCGGTCCGGAAGCACCGTGCGCGCCGCGAGGGTTTCCGACTGCCGGAGGAGCTGGTCGACGAGCGTGGTTTTGCCATGATCGACGTGTGCGACAATGGCCACGTTGCGAAGCGATAGGGACACGCGGTGTACCGGAGGGACAGGCGGGGCGCTAGTATACACGGCTTGAGCCCCCTTTCGGGCGGAACCTTGACCTTGCGGGGACGTGCATGACTTTGATTTGGGGCGCGATTGCGGGACTTCTGGGCCTCCTCGTCGGCGCGGGGGCCGCCCGGATCGGGTGCCATCTCAAGATCCAGACGCTCGACGAACGCAGAAAGGTGCTCGAGGACGAACTCGGCCGCATGGCCCAAGAAAACCGCGTGGCCCTCGAGGCGCGGATGGCGCTGACGGCAGAAGCGGCGACGCTCCGGGAGCGGGTGGGGCAGGTGAGTGCCCAGGCCGAGGAAAAGCTCGCACTGCTCAAGGAGATCCAGGACCGGCTTCCCGGGATCTTCCGGGCCCAGTCGGCTGACGTCCTCGCAGAAAACAGCCGGCAGTTTGTTGAACTCGCACGAAAAGTGTTCGAGGGCTACCAGGAAGCCGGCAAGGACGAGCTCACACAGCGCACCGAGACGATCCAGGGATGGGTGAAACCGCTCGTGGAATCGCTCGGGCGCTTTGAATCGAAGGTCGACCGCCTGGAGAAGGAGCGGGTGGAAGGGCAGGCTACCCTGCTCGAGCAGCTCCGTGCGCTGGCCGAGGTGCATATCCCACAGCTGTCGAGCGAGACCCGTGAACTCGCGCGCGCACTCAAGCAGCCGATCGCCCGTGGAAGCTGGGGGGAACTTCAGCTCAGGCGCATCGTGGAGATGGCCGGGATGGTGGAATATTGCGATTTCGAAGAACAGAAAAGCGTCGAGACGGAGGATGGCCGCAAGCGTCCCGACCTGATTGTCCGCCTCCCGGGCGGCCAGCAGGTCGTGGTCGATGCCAAGGCTCCCGTCGAAGCCTATTTCCGCTCCCTCGACCTCGCGGGCGAGGCTTCTGAACAAGCGCTTCGAGAGCACGCCCGCCAAATCCGCGGCCACATTGATGCCTTGGCGCGCAAATCCTACTGGCGCGACTTCCAGCCCTCTCCGGAGTTCGTGGTCCTGTTCCTGCCGGGAGAGATGCTCTTCAGCGCGGCACTCCGGGTGGATCCAGGTCTCATCGAATACGGTTTCGAGCGCCGGGTGGTCGTGGCCAACCCGACGACCCTGCTGTCACTCCTCAAAGTGCTGGCCTACGGGTGGCGCCAGGAAGCGATGACCCGGAACGCGGAGGAAGTGGCTGCGCTCGCGCGCACGCTTTATGAACGTGCCGCCGTCCTCGTCGACCACTGGCGCGGTGTCGGCGAACGGTTGAACCAGGCCGTGCAGGCCTACAACGATTCTGTGGGTTCGCTGGAACGGCGGTTCTTGGTGAGCCTGCGCCGCTTCGAGGATCTCGGTGTGGCCCAGCCGAGCACGAGCCTCGATCCACCGGACCGGGTCGATACCGCC
>JAJZNM010000106.1 GCA_021852325.1 Pseudomonadota bacterium | reverse complement strand
TGAGCGGGACGCGCTGGCCAAGCTCGGCTTCGAGCCAGGCGGCCACTGGCGCGAGCGACAAGGATGGATCGAACTCGCCCGGACGCGGGCGACCCAAGTGTGACAGCAAGAGGAGTCGCGCCTGCCCGGAGAGGGCTGCGCGGATCGTGGGCAGGGCAGCCTTCAGTCGCTCAGCATTCGTGATCCGGCCCTGACCGATTGGCACATTCAGGTCTTCACGCAGGAGCACGCGCTGGTTCGCGAGCTGGCAGTCGGTCATCTGGAGCATGATTTCAGCCGAGGGCCAGCATCACGGATGCCGTGTCCAGCATGCGGTTCGAGAATCCCCACTCGTTGTCGTACCAGGCCAGGACCTTGACCAGCCGGCCGGTCACCTTGGTCAGGGCCGCATCATAGGTCGAGGAGGCCGGGTTGTGGTTGAAATCCATGGAGACCAATGGTTCGTCACTGACCGCGAGAATGCCCTTGAGCGGGCCCTCTGCCGCTTTACGGATCAGCTGGTCCACTTCCTCGAGGCTTGTGTCCCGCTTTGCGATCAACGTGAGATCGACGATCGAGACATTTGCCGTTGGAACGCGTATGGACAGTCCGTCCAGCCGTCCGGCGAGTTCCGGGATCACCTGCCCGATCGCGGCCGCGGCCCCGGTCTTGGTCGGGATCATCGAGAGCAGGGCCGAACGCGCCCGGCGCAGGTCTGTGTGATAGACGTCGATCAGCACCTGGTCGTTCGTCGAGGCGTGGACCGTGTTCATAAGGCCACGCTCGATCCCGATCCCGGCATGCAGCACCTGCGCCAGGGGCGCGAGGCAGTTGGTCGTGCAGGAGGCATTCGAAACGAGGGTATCCCGTGCCGTCAGGACCGTGTGATTCACGCCATAAACGATGGTCGGCAAATCGGCTCCGGCGGGCGCCGAAATCAGGACTTTGCGTGCACCCGCGCGGAGGTGGGCTTCGGATTTCACCCGCGAGGCGAAGCGCCCGGTGCACTCGAGCACGAGATCGACCCCGAGCGACTTCCAGGGCAGCCGTTCCGGATCGCGTTCTGCAACGACCTGTATCCGGTCGCCATTCACGACGAGCGCATCATCGGCCACGTCGACCGACCCCGGAAAGACACCATGCACGGAATCATGCCGGGTGAGGTGTGCGTTGATCCGGGCGTCTCCGAGGTCATTGATCGCGACGATCGTGAACGCCTTGCGGTAATGGGCATGTTCGTAATACGCACGCAGCACGTTGCGCCCGATCCGCCCATACCCATTGATCGCAATACGTTTTGGTGTCATGTGCGCACTCCTCAGGTCAAACCGAATGTGGGCGGCCACCCGTCCCGAGCGCCTCCGCGCGCCGGACGACGGCCTCGACCGTGAATCCGAGATGCCGGTAGACCGCATCTCCGGGTCCTGAAAGACCAAATCGGTCGATCCCCAGGACGTCGCCGGCATCGCCGGCAATCCGGAACCAGGGTGCGGATGCTCCGGCTTCGATGACGAGACGCCGCGGTATCGAGCGGGGCAAGACCGCTTCCCGGTAGGCGGCATCCTGGGATTCAAAAACCTCGAGCGAGGGCATCGACACGACACGCGTGCCCATTCCACGTTGGGTGAGCTCCCGGGCTGCCGCCAGCGCCAGGGAAACCTCCGATCCGGTCGCGATGAGGACCCGCTCGGCCGTCCCATCCGGTTCCTCGAGAATATAGCCGCCACGCTCGATCTCGGACTCGGCCCGTGGGGTTCGTGAGAGCGGGGGCAAGCCCTGCCGGGTCACCACGATCAAGGTCGGATGCTCGCTCGAACAGAGGGCCGCTCGCCAGGCATGTACCGTCTCGATGCCATCCGCCGGCCGCCACAGCCTGAGCCCGGGGATGAGTCTCAGGCTCGCGAGCTGCTCGATGGGCTGGTGGGTCGGCCCATCCTCACCAAGTGCAATCGAATCGTGGCTCAGGACCAGGATGGCCGGCAATTTCATGAGTGCCGCCAACCGGATGGCATTGCGCGCATAGTCCGAAAAAATGAGAAAAGTGGCGCCAAAGGCCCTGAGCCCGCCGTGGAGCCAGACCCCGTTCAGCGCCGCGGTCATCCCGAATTCCCGGACGCCCCAGTGGATGTAGTTTCCCGTCGGATGCTCCCTGTTGAAGACGTGTGCCCGACTCCAAAGTGTCGCGTTGGACTCCGTGAGGTCCGCCGAGCCCCCCAAGATCTCCGGCAAAGCCGGCGCCAGGGTCTCGAGCACGGTTTCAGAAGCCTTGCGGGTGGCCATCTTTTTGGGCTCGGATTTGAACGCAGCCACGAGCTTTGTGACCAGCGCTTCGAACCCGTCCGGGAGCTGACGTTCCATCCGCCGCAAAAATTCCCGCGCCCGGTCGGGGTAGCGCAACCGGTAAGCCTCAAAACCCGCCTGCCATTCCCGTTCCCAGGCTGCACCCTCGGTGCGTCGATCATACGCGGCATAAATGTCTTCCGGAATCACGAACGGCGGCTCTTTCCAATCGAGCGCAACGCGCGCTTTGGCGACTTCCTCAGTGCCGAGCGCCGCACCATGTGCGGCAGCCGTCCCGGCCTTGTCCGGAGCGCCGAAACCGATGATGGTTCTGCACGGAATGAGGCTCGGGCGATCCTGGACCGCACGCGCCGCTTCGATGGCCGCCCGGATGGCGGTCGCCGAGTGCCCGTCGATCGTGGGGCACACATGCCATCCATAGGCCTGGAAACGGGCGGGCGTGTCATCCCGGAACCAGCCGTCGACGTCCCCATCAATGGATATCCCGTTATCGTCATAAAAGACGATCAGGCGCCCAAGTCCCAACGTGCCGGCCAGCGAGGCCGCTTCATGGGAAATGCCTTCCATCAGACAGCCATCCCCGGCGAACACATAGGTATGATGCTCGACGATGATCGCATCCGGCTGGTTGAACTCGGCCGCCAGGCGTTTTTCGGCAAGTGCCATGCCTACCGCCATGGCCAGACCCTGTCCCAACGGGCCCGTTGTGGCCTCGACACCGGGAGTCACGCCATATTCAGGGTGACCCGGCGTTCTCGATTCCAGTTGCCGAAACTGTTTCAGGTCCTCAAGGGTGAGATCGTAACCGGACAAATGGAGCAGGGCATAGAGCAGCATGCAGCCATGGCCGTTCGACAGGAGGAAGCGGTCCCGGTTGAGCCAGAAGGGATTGGCGGGGTTGTGGCGGAGAAAGTCGTTCCAGAGGACTTCTGCGATGTCGGCCATTCCCATCGGCATGCCGGGATGACCGGAGTTCGCGCGTTGGACAGCATCCATGGCCAGAGCGCGGATGGCGTTGGCGAGTTCACGTCTGGTTCGCATGGACCTCGGCTGTGTGGCGACGGGGATACACGGGCAGGCTGGCTGGCTCTGCGTGAGCTTGGACTTGTAATTCTGCAGGAAAGTCGCGCTCAAAGCAACCACAACAACTGATCGCACGATGGGCTTGGCCTCTGTGCACGCGTTGTCGAACGTGTTGGTGAACCCCTATCTCCAGGGAACCTCTGATTTGCTGGCCGAACCCAATCTTCGGGTTAATGGGGTTGGGATTGGATGATAAAACAGCATCTGCTGGCAGCCTTTGTGCGGTACCGGACATGAACCGAATCGCGCCACAGAAGCACTCAACAGGGTGCTCGAGCCGGTCAATCTGACTGATGCGGTTGACATGCAGCCATCGATTTCCTCGGAACGATACGACTGATCTTCACCTCGCGCGGGCACAAGAACGTCTAGAGTTCGTGCAGGAAGAGCTGCGCGCAGACGCT
>JAJZNM010000145.1 GCA_021852325.1 Pseudomonadota bacterium | reverse complement strand
ATCCCCGGAGAGTGCCGAACCGTTTGATGACGACATTCCGTTCTGAACCGGTCCCCGTCTCATGCCCACCAGTCATGATCCCGGCAGGCGGACCCGCCCGGGGCTAGCGCTTTGTTCCGGGCCGCGAGATGCGCCATGCGAGAATCAGGAGCGGGATCGTCCAGAGGGTTGACAGGAGATAGAGATCCGGCAGGCTGATCCAGGCCTGGAGCGGACCCAGCCCGAACGAACCCACGCCTTCACCGATCATGAGAGAGGCGACCAGCAATCCCGCTACATACGTCGTCTGGCCGGGTTCGGCCGCGAGCGCATAGGCCATGGAGTAGGGATAGTAGATGCTTGTGGCAACTCCGGCCAGTGCAAAGAGCGCAATGAGCGCCCAGGCGGCCGTGAGCCAGGGCAGCGCGAGGAAGCAGGCGGCGATCCCGAAGGGTGCGGCCAGATAGGTCCTGCGCCGCGAGAGGATATGGTCTGGCAAGCTGCCGAAGACGAGCCGTGCCATCGTCATGCTGGCCCAGAATGCGGATAACGCAAGCGCTCCCAAGGCCGGAGCGAAATGGTGGTTGACGCTCACGAAGACGCTGGCCCAGCTCCCGAAGCTGCCTTCCACGATGGCGTAGATCACGACCGCAGCGACCGCGAGCACCGGGAAATGACCTGTCTCCCGGTGGCGCTCGGCCGGTTTCGAGGAGGGAGCAGTGGGCATGAGGAGGAGCAGCACCCAGAGGATGAGGAGTGCGAGGGGCCAGGTGAACCACCCTCCCGACTGTGCGGCATAACCGAGCACCAAGGGAGACACGGCGGTGGCTCCACCGATGACGGCGTTGAGGAGGGTAATGGCGCGGGTGGCGGATGCCGAGAACAGCACGGCGGCAAGATGATTGATCGCGGTACTCGTGAGGCCGAAGCCGACACCCAACAAGATGCTGTCGGCCAGGATCAGGTTGTACGCAGCCGACCCGGCTGCAAAATAGGCGGAGGTGAGTAGCGCGAGACCCATGATGTTCGCGAGGATGCCGAGCCTGAACAGCACCCGGTCGCCCCAGCGGCGGTGAATGAACCGCGCGCTGAATGCGCTGAGTACGGCACCCAGGATTTCCGGGAAATAGAGCAGCCCATAGGCCGTGCTCGTGAAATGGTCTGGCGCCCGTTCCAGGATCGATCCAAGACTCGGCAGAAGGACGAAGGCAGCCCCCTGCAGGAATCCCGCGGCGAAAAGACCCGCCGTGCCGCGTTTCAGGGCAGCCCGCCCTCGGCGAAGCGCGTCTTCAGGTGTTCGGCCACCCGGAGGGCATTCGCCATAACGGTGAGCGAGGGGTTCACCGCGCTGATCGAGGGCATGAAGGAAGCATCGGCAACATACAGGTTGGCGAGGTCATGCGCCCGGCAGGAGGGGTCGAGGACACTTTTCTCCGGGTTGTCTCCAAAGACGAGTGTTCCGGCCTGGTGGGCGGTCGCTTCGATGCCCATCCGCTGAAAAAAAACCAAAGGATAGCCGAGCGTGTGCAGGATGCCACGCCAGCGGGCACAAAGGCGCCGGTGACTTTCCAGGTTGCGTGGATTCCAGGAGAGGCGGATCGCTCCCTGGGCATCAAGGGTCACGCGGTTTTCCGGGACTGGGAGATCCTCGGTCGTGAGCCACCAGTCGACGGAATGGTGGGCGATCCAGCGGACGATGCCCGCTGGGAGGTGGGGGTGTTCGGCCTGGAGCACGCTCGGGGTGACCTTGCCGAGATTCTGGATGTGGCCGAGTGGGTAGGGGTAGGCCGGGTCGCCCGAGTGCTCATAGAAATCGTTGATGCCGATGGTTTTTTGAAAGACGGTGGGATTTTCACGGATGGGATTGATCGCAAGGCATGCGCTATTGATATGGCAGAGGTAGTTGCGCCCGACCTGGCCACTGCGGTTGGCGAGTCCCCTCGGTGCGCGGGCATTGGCGGAAGCGAGGAGCAGGGCAGCCGACTGGATGGCTCCCGCGGCCAGGACGACGATCCTTGCCGTGTAGCTCGCCTGTTCCGTACACACCCTCCCGATCTGCCCACCATCGTCCGAAGTTTCGAGACGGATGACCCGCTGATTGCGGAGCAGCCGGACGTTGGCATGCGCTAAGGCCGGTGCGATCCCGCAGATTTCGGCATCGCCTTTGGCATGGACGAGACAGGGAAATCCGTCGCACGTCGCGCAGCGGATGCAGGCACTCGTGTGCGGGTGGAGTGCATCCCGGTTGACCGCGAGTGGCAACGGAAATGGATTAAGGCCGAGCTGGCCGAGAGCTTCGGCCAGGCGGGCCATATAGGGCTCGTGTGCCATGGGCGGGTACGGGAATGCCTGGGATCTCGGGGGTTCGGTGGGATCGGCTCCCGCCTGTCCGTGGGCAAAATACCACCGCTCGGCCGTATCGTAGTGGGGAGCGAGATCCGCATAAGTGATCGGCCAGCCGGGAGTTTCCCCGTCACGGTGTATTCGGGGGGCGAAGTCGGTGAGGCGCCGACGCAGGATCGCCGCACCGTAAAACTTGGTGTTGCCCCCCACATGGTATCCCGTGACCGGGCGGAAGGGACGGCCCCGTGCATCCCGCCAGGACTCGTCGGTGTGATATCGGTGGTTGCGGAAGACGGCTTCTGCTTCCCAGTTCGGCTGCTCGCGTGGGAGATAATCACCCCGTTCCAGGATGAGGATCGACAATCCGGTTGGCGCCAGGGCACGCGCGAGGGTCCCTCCCCCGGCACCGCTTCCGATGATGATGACGTCTGCGTCCACCCCTCATCCGCCGTGACGAAAGGCGGGGTAAAGGAGCATGCCGCCGTCGACCACGACCGTGGTCCCGGTCATGTAGCTCGCGAGGTCACTGGCCAGAAAGGCGGCGACCGTCGCGATCTCGCGGGGCTTCCCGAGGCGGCCCATGGCAATCTTCCGATCGAGGTCCGCAAGCATCTTCGGGTCCTGCCAGACGCTTTGGTTGATCGGCGTCTGGATCGCCCCTGGGGCAATTGCAAGTACCCGGATGCCGGTCTCGGCGGTCTCCTGGGCCAGTGTTTTGGTCAGCATGGACAATCCCGCCTTGGCGCTGGTGTAGGCGCTATAGCCTTCCCAGGGGATGAACTCGTGCACGGAGGTGATGTTGAGGATGACGCCACGCTTCTGCCGGTTCATGCGCTTGAGCGCCTGGGAGGCGCAGTAGTAGGCGCCGAGGAGATCCACCCGGATCACGGTTTCCCAGGCGCCCGTCTGGCTCTCCCAGCCCAGTGCACGCACGCCATCCATCCCGGCGTTGTTGACCAGGATGTCGATGCCACCGAAACGGCTGTCGACAGCCTTGAACAGCGATTCCACTTCTGCCGCCTGGGAGATGTCCGCAGCGAATGTCTGGGCTTTCCCGCCAGCCTGGGTGATCGCGGCGGCCACCGCTTGTGCAGCAGCTTGGTCGGCCGGGTCGTCCGGGGACCGGTAGTGGACCGCAACCTGTGCACCCGCTTCGGCAAAGGCTTCCGCCATTGCGCGCCCCAACCCGGAACTGGAACCGGTAATCAGTGCTCTTCGTCCGGCGAGATCGATTCCCAGCATGGTGGGGCTCCTCAATAATCAAGAATGAATGGGTCCATTGTAGCCCCCTCTCGAAGCAGCGGGGAGTTGCATCGCGTGATGGTTGTCCTAAAACTGTGCAGGCAGCAAGCGGTCCCCCGGGATTCCTGCATCCGGGTGCGTGGGCGTTCAAACCGGCGGAGTATGATGTGGACCGGGGGTTTCGGCAAGGCACACCGGATCACGGTGCCCTGCGGGTCGTGGGAGGCGTGAGGTCCGGTGGG
>JAJZNM010000149.1 GCA_021852325.1 Pseudomonadota bacterium | reverse complement strand
ACCAGCTTGAAAATCCGATACAATTGTCCGTTTCACGACTGACAAGAGACCTATTGGGAGGCTAGCGCCATGGCCCGAATCGCGGGTGTCAACATTCCGGCCACGAAGCATGCCGAGATTGCGCTCACCGCCATCTATGGCATCGGCCGGTCGCGTGCGCGCCGGATCTGTACGGAGACGGGAATCCAGCCCACCACGCCGGTCCGCGACCTCACCGAAGCGCAGATCGATGCCCTCCGGGTGAGTGTCTCGCGCTACGTCGTGGAAGGGGATCTCAGGCGCGATGTCGCCATGAACATCAAGCGCCTCATGGATCTTGGGACCTATCGCGGACTGCGCCACCGGCGCGGCCTGCCCGTCCGGGGACAGCGCACCCGGACCAATGCGCGGACCCGCAAGGGTCGCTCGCGCGCGAGCAAGCGCTAACCGTCCGCCGATCTTGAGACACAGTGGGGTAAGAGAAAGCGATGGCCGAGAATGAAACGGGTTCCCCGAGGACCCGCAAAGCCAAAAAGGTGGTCGTGGATGCGATTGTCCACGTGCAGGCCTCCTTCAACAACACCATCATCACGGTGACGGACCGGCAGGGCAATGTGCTCGCCTGGTCGAGTGCGGGGCAGGCCGGGTTCCGTGGATCCCGGAAAAGCACCCCGTTTGCGGCCCAGGTTGCAGCCGAAAAAGTCGCCTCGGCGATCGGCGATTATGGCGTCCGCAACCTGGACGTCCTGGTCCAGGGCCCGGGGCCGGGCCGGGAATCCGCCGTGCGTGCCCTCAACAATCTCGGGTTCAAGGTCAACACCATATCCGATGTGACCCCGATTCCGCACAACGGTTGCCGTCCACCGAAGAAGCGTCGCGTCTGACGCCGACTGGAATACCGGAGAAAGAAGTTTATGGCACGTTATCTGGGTCCCCGTTTGAAACTGTCGCGCCGGGAGGGAACGGACCTGTTCCTCACGAGTTCCTCGCGCCCCTTGTCCTCGAAGTGCCATCACGAGGTTCCGCCCGGCCAGCACGGCCATTCCCGTGCCGCCAAGGTTTCCGATTACGGTCTCCAGCTTCGTGAAAAACAGAAGGTCCGCCGCATGTATGGTCTCCTCGAACGGCAGTTCCACCGCTACTACGAGGAGGCGGCACGCAAGCGCGGTGCGACCGGCGCGACCCTCTTGCAGCTCCTCGAATCCCGGCTCGACAATGTCGTCTATCGCATGGGATTCGCCGTGACGCGCGCCCAGGCCCGGCAGCTCGTCTCGCACCGGGCGATTGAAGTGAATGGGCGGATCGTCGATCTGCCCTCCTACCGGGTGTCTCAGGGCGATGTGGTGTCAGTCCGTGCCGGTGCCCGGAAGCAGGAGCGGATCCGGGCTTCCCTGGACCTCGCAAAGGAATTGGGCTTTCCGGACTGGGTGGCGGTGGACGAGGCGGAGTTCAAGGGCACGTTCAAGGCTGTTCCCGAACGCGCGGCCCTGTCTCCGGACCTCAATGAAAATCTGGTCGTCGAATTCTATTCGAAGTGATCCAACCTTCAGGCTGAATCGGGTGATCTATGGCGAACTCTTCAGGTAATCTGCTCAAGGCGCACAGCATGATGAGTGAGGATTGGGGGGAACAGGGCTCCCGCATCGTTCTCGAGCCGCTGGAGCGGGGGTTCGGGCATACGCTGGGCAACGCGTTGCGCCGTGTGCTCCTGTCCTCGATTCCGGGCTATGCGGTGGTCGAAGCCGAGATCGCGAATGTCGTCCACGAATACACGACCATCGAGGGCGTGAATGAGGACGTGATCGATCTCCTGCTCAATCTCAAGGGCATCGCGATCCGCGGCCATGGCATCGAACAGGCGACCCTCAAGCTCACGAAAACCGGCCCGGGTCTGGTCCGCGCCGGGGACATCGAGCTCGATCACAATATCGAGATCGTGAACCCGGACCACATCCTCGCCCATCTCAACAAGCATGGGAAGCTCGAGCTCACGCTCGTTGTGGAGCGGGGCCGGGGATATGTTCCGGCCGTGACACGCCAGCGGCAGGAAACCGAAAGCCGAACGCTCGGACGGCTCCGCCTCGACGCTTCGTTCAGCCCGATCCGGCGGGTCTCCTACAGCGTCGAGAATGCGCGGGTCGAGCAGCGGACCGATCTCGACCGGCTCGTGCTCGAAGTCGAGACGAACGGCACGATCAGCGCCAAGGAGGCGGTCTCGCAGGCGGCGCATATCCTCCGGAGCCAGCTCGGCGTGTTCCTGAACCTCGACCCCTCGGATAACGAGGGGCAGGTCGTCACTTCCCCGTCATCCGGAAAGCTGGATGCGGTCTTCCTGAAGCCGGTCGATGACCTCGATCTCACGGTGCGCTCCCTGAACGCGCTCAAGGCTGAACAGGTGCTCTATGTGGGTGATCTCGTCCAGCGCACCGAGTCGGATCTCTTGCGGACACCCAATCTCGGCAAGAAGTCGCTCGTCGAGATCAAGGATGCGCTGGCCGTCCATGCGCTCTCGCTCGGGATGAAGATCGAGAACTGGCCGCCGGAATCCCTGCGCCGGGAAACTTCCCAGGCTGAACCCCTCTAAACTACCGGAGTCCCAGCACGATGCGTCACAGGAACACCGGCCGCCAACTCGGTCGCACGAGCAGCCACCGGGCCAGTCTGCTCCGGAATCTGGCCATCTCGCTGATCGAACATGAGAGGATCCGGACGACGGTCGCCAAGGCAAAAGAGCTGAGGCGTGTCGTGGAGCCGGTGATCACGCTGGCCCGGCGGGGCGATACCCTCGCCCACCGTCGCCTCGCATTCGACCGGTTGCGCAACCGGCCTGCGGTGACCAAACTCTTCAACGATCTCGGTCCCCACTACCGGTCACGGGCCGGGGGCTATGTCCGGATTCTCCGCGCAGGCTACCGGGGCGGGGACCACGCACCACTCGCCCTGATTCAGCTGGTCGACCGGCCCGAGAAGATCCGGCCGGTGCGACCCCGGAAGGTCCAGGAACCCGCCTCCTCCCCCGCACCGGCCCTGCCGGCTGCGGAACCGGCCCGCAAACCGAAGGCACAGAAGGCACAAAAGACGGCCTCCAAGGCCTCATCCAAGCCTGAGCCGGTCGAGTCGACTCCACTCGCCAAGGGAGAGACGGAAAAGAAGAAACCGAAGCGGTCATCAATTTTCCGGGGACGGCGAAATAAGAAAACGGACAATCCATAAAGCCCACTGGGCGTTTCGGCCCTGCGCTTGACAGCGTCAGGGGCCGGGTCCAAAATCCGGCTTCAGCGCGCCATACATTCAAAGACTACGGTGAGGCCTCCATGAAACCCGACTTGCGACCGGTCCTGCGCAAAGACATCCTGCGTTCTTCTTCTGTGGCCTGTGCCGTGGCGTTGGCCCTGGCCACACTGCCCCGGGCCCAGGCCGTCCCGGCGCCGGGTTCGCCCATCGGCAGTCCGATCACGGTGGCCGCACTGAGCAGCAATTCTCAAATTGAACCCAAGGTTGCCGCGGATGCCTTGGGGGATTTCGTCGTAGTCTGGCAGGCATACAGCCCGATTACCCAGCAGGATGGGATCTATGCCGAGCGCTATGCGGCGGATGGGATCCCCGAGGGCAGCGCCATCCAAGTCAATAGCGATACGAGCGGATTCCAGGGAAGCCCATCGGTTGCGATGGATGCCGCGGGGGACTTCGTGGTGGCGTGGGAAAGTGACGACCAGGCCTCGCCGACGAGTGGGGATGACGTCTATGCCCAGCTTTATGCCTCAAACGGTGCGCCCCTGGGGAGCAACTTCCTGGTCAATAGCTATACGAGTGGATTCCAAGGGGCTCCATCGGTTGCG
>JAJZNM010000142.1 GCA_021852325.1 Pseudomonadota bacterium | reverse complement strand
CACTCCTCGCTTCGCCTCGACCGACCCTGCATCACCTGGCGGCCCTGGCCTGGGCCGTGCGGATGCACGGGGTGGACGACCCTTCTCCCTGGGGGATCCGGGATGCCTTCCGCAGCGGTCACCTGCCGGTGACCTTGGGCTTCACCGGCCCCGAGGGCCCGCTGACCCTCACGGTCCGTGCCGGACTGGACCCCGGGTCCTGGATGCTCGGGCTGGATGGCGTGGAACATCCCGTGGAAACGCGCCGACGCTCCCCCGAAACCGTGTGGGTTTCCGTGGACGGCGCTGCACGGACCGGACAGGTGCGCTCGTCCGGTAACCGCTGGAGGGTGGATTTCTCCGGGGAAGCACTCGATTTCGAGACTCATTTCGACGATCCGGGACCTGCGCATCTCCTCGAGCACGATCAGGGCCATCTTCTGAGCCCCTTTCCGGGCCGGATCGTCAAGATCCCGGTCCGTGTCGAAGAGGCCGTCTCGGCCGGGACACCACTCGTCATCATCGAGGGCATGAAAATGGAATACACACTCCGGGCGCCTTATCCGGGTCGGGTCCGGGCCGTTTCCTGCGAGGAGGGTGCCACGGTCACCGTGGACCAGCCCCTGATCGAGCTTGACCCGGATCCCGACTCCGCATGAAACCGGATCCCGCAACCGCTGTCTCGATCGTCGAAGTCGCTCCCCGGGATGGACTCCAGAACGAGCACCAGATCATTCCGACGGACATCAAGATCGCCTGGATCAATGCCCTGAGCCGCACCGGCCTCAGGCGCATCGAGGTGACGAGTTTTGTCCGCTCGGACCGGATTCCGCAACTCGCGGATGCCGAAGCCGTCCTGGCCAGGATCGATCGGGTCCCGGGAGTCGCCTATGGTGCACTGGTGCCGAACCGGCAGGGCCTCGAGCGCGCATTGGTGCATCGGCCCGACGCGATTGCCCTGTTCACCGCGGTTTCAGAAACCTTCAACCAGCGCAACATCGGCGCCAGCATCGAGGAATCCTTCGCCCGCTTCATTCCCGTCGTCGCGGAAGCCCGAGCGGCAGGACTCCCCGTCCGGGGCTATCTTTCAACCGTGATTGGCTGCCCCTACGAGGGGGTCATCGACCCCGGGAAAGCGGCGGCGGTGGCGGAACGGTTCATGCTGCTCGGGGTCGACGAGGTCTCGCTCGGAGACACGATCGGGGTCGGCACACCAGAGCAGGTCAGGCGGCTTCTCGACCAGGTCGTCCAGCGTGTTCCAGTACCACGGATTGCCGTTCACTTTCACGATACCTACGGACAGGCCCTGGCCAATGTCCTCACCGCGCTGGAGCGAGGCATCCGCGTGATCGATTCCTCCGTGAACGGACTCGGGGGATGCCCGTTCGCGCCCGGCGCCAGCGGGAACGTCGCGACCGAAGAAGTGGTGTATCTCCTCGAAGGGCTCGGCTGCCCGACCGGGGTCGACCTTCCGGCACTGCTCCGCGCGGGCGAACTCGTGGGCCAGATCCTCGGACGCCCACCGGTCAGCCGACTCGCCAGGGTTCCGCGGGAAAGTCCCTGGCTCGAACCGGGGAAAACCTGGAACCGGGAGTCCTGAAGCCAACCCAGAAATCCTGGGCATCCCACTGGCCGCACCCTGAACCCCCTCGGCTGCCATCCACACGGGTCTTGTGGGGGCACGGCAACAGCCCATCCTGTGCTAGATTAGGATGAGTCCGGTTCCGAGAACCCCCTTCCAGGATCCCCATGTGAGCGCCCCACCCGACCGGAATCCGCCCTCCTGCTTCAAGGCTTACGACATCCGGGGCGCCGTGCCGGACGAGATCAATCCGGAGCTCACGGCCCGCATCGTCCGCGCGTATGTCGGGTTCTTGAAGCCCGGAAAAGTTGCCGTTGGATACGATGCCCGGCTCTCGGGCCCGGATCTTGCGAAAACGGTCGAGGAAACCCTCACGCAGCACGGCGTGGATGTGATCGCGCTCGGGACCGTCGCGACCGAGGAACTCTACTTCGCCACCGCCTCGCTCGGGCTCGATGGCGGCATCATGATCACCGCGAGCCACAACCCACGAGGAGACAACGGTTTCAAGCTGGTGCGGAGCGAAGCACGCCCGATCAGCTCCGACTCGGGACTCCATGAGATCGGCCTCTCCACCCTGGACCCCCCTGAAATCCCGAGCGCCCGGCTTGGCAGGGTCGAGCGGATCCAGGTCCGCTCCAAGCTGGCCGAGACCCTGGTCACGCATTATGGGACCCGTCAAAAACGCCCCTTCCGGATCGTCGCCAATGCCGGCAACGGCATGGCCGGACCCCTCATCCGGGAACTTGCGGCGCATCTTCCCTTCGAGTGGATCTGGCTCCACGAAGTCCCGGACGGGCGTTTCCCCCATGGCGTCCCGAACCCGCTCCTTCCGGAAAACCGGAGCGAGACTGCCCAGCTCGTCCACGCGACGGGTGCGGATCTCGGGCTCGCCTGGGACGGCGATGCGGACCGCTGTTTCTTCTATGATGAAACCGGGCGGTTCATCGAAAGCTATTATCTCGTCGGACTGATCGCATCATCTCTCCTGGCCGGGGAACCGGGTGCCGCGATCGTCCATGACCCCAGGCTCGTCTGGAACACGCGTGAACTGGTCAGCGCCTCCGGAGGCCGGCCCATCGTCTGCAAATCGGGGCACGCCTTCATCAAGGAGTCCATGCGTACTAACCAGGCGCTTTATGGCGGTGAGATGAGCGGCCATCACTACTTCCGCGACTTCTTCTTCTGTGACAGCGGCATGATTCCGTGGCTTGTCGTGACGCGGCTCATGGCCGAGTCCGGGATGTCCCTGTCGCAACTCGTCGAAGAACGCATGGCACGATTTCCGATCAGTGGTGAAATCAACCGTTCGGTACAGGACCCTGGCACCGTGCTCGAGGCGCTGGTGCACGGGCATGAGACCGGTGCCCGGTCGGTCGACCGCCTGGATGGCCTTTCGGTCGAATACGACAGCTGGCGTTTCAATGTGCGTGCTTCGAACACCGAACCCCTCCTCCGCATCAACCTGGAAGCACGGGATGATCCTCGCCTGCTCGTGCAAAAGACCTCGATCCTCCTCCGCGAGATCGAACAGGCGAACCGAAGCCTCCAGCCGACCCTCTCGACCGTGCCCTGATTCCGGAAGCCACCCTCCTCTACCGGGTGCCCGCCGGGTGGTAAGCCCACGGCAGTGGCGCCTCGCGCTCTGGGGAGCCGTCTGCGCGATCACGGCAGCCGCCTACTGGCGAGGGCTTTCCGGGTTATTCATTTTCGACGATGCACCGGTTCTCGGACCCTATCTCAAGCCGGGCCCTCTCGAGCATCCCTTCTGGAGCTCGGCCGGCCCCCTCGGCCGGCCCGTCAGCATGGCCAGTTTCTGGCTCGACCGCCAAATCTGGCCCGGCAGTCTCTTCGCTTTCAACCTCACGAACCTCCTCTTCCACCTCGTGGCCGGCACCTTCGTCTTGCTTCTGGTCCGCGCCCTGTTCAGGGCGGCCGGAAGCCGGGAATCCGTAGCGTTCGGGATGGGCTTCTGGATCGGCGCCTTCTTCCTGATCGAACCCATGCAGGTCGCGACCGTGCTCTACACGGTGCAACGCATGGCCATCCTGGCCGCGCTTTTCATGTTTGCCGGGGTGTGGTGCTATGTCGAGGCCCGCACCCGCAGCCAGAAAGGGCAACCCGCAGGTCCTTGGTTCCTTTTTGCCCTGGTCCTCTGCCCGCTCCTCGCCGTATTCAGCAAGGAAAATGGGGCCCTCACACCTGTTTTGACCTTGGCTTGCGAACTGCTGTTCTTCCGATTCCGGGGCCCGGCCGGG
>JAJZNM010000035.1 GCA_021852325.1 Pseudomonadota bacterium | reverse complement strand
GCCTGAGTTCGCCAAGTCTGAGGGTCAACGACTCTCCGGTCTCGAGGGTATGCGTCTCGCGCCACCACACGGCACTCATCGGCCTGGACTGCCCGAACTCGGTGGAGCCCGCATCGGCTCGCGGGGGGAGACTGTCGCTGCGACCCGGGCTCCCGTCTCGTCCCGTGCGATCCTGGATTTGATCCCCTGCCAGCGTCTCTCCAGGGATTCGACGGATTCTGACCGCATCTCGATGCCCTCCCGTTCGAGTTCGCTGCAAAGGTGCTCAAACCGAAGCTGGAACTTGGCGAGTGCGTGCGCCAACGCGTCTTCAAGTGTGATGCCGGCCCGCCACGCATAGTGGGAAACCACGAAAAGGACATCGCCGAGCTCATCGACGATCGCGCCCCGATCTCCCTTGCTTTGCGCTTCACGCAGCTCACAGGCTTCCTCGACCAGCTTGTCGAGAATGTCGTTCAGGTGTTCCCAGTCAAACCCGCGCGCCGAAGCGGCACTCTGTACCGCGCGTGCGTCCTGCCAGATCCTGGATTCTGGAACCAGGTCATCGGGCCGCGCGGGCGGTGGGCGGGGATTCACGGGTGTACGGTCGGGATCACGATGCGACACGGTCTGCCCAGCTCATCCGGGCTGAGGCCGGGCGGCCGGGTCGATCCGCTGGGCACAGCCCATGAGAATGCGTGCCGTGGCGCCCCAAATGAGCGGACCGGACCAGTGCAGCACCGGAACCTCATGGGTAGTACCGGGCAGGCGTCTTCTGTCATAGCGTCCAGGGTCGAGACCGATCGCAAGCGGCAAGCCGAAAGCATACTCCACCTCCGGTCCTGGATTGAGTTGCGCAAAATCGAATCTTCCGGGCAACCAGGCGAGGAGCGGAGTTACCCAGTATCGCACTCGGGAGCCATGTGTCCAGATCCCCGGAAGATACCCCAGGGGCCACACCTGGCTGGACACGAGACCGACCTCCTCCCCGAGTTCACGGAGTGCGGCAGCGGCGGGGTCCGCATCCGAAGCTTCGATCCGTCCACCCGGAAATGCCACCTCGCCACCGTGTTCCTGAAGAGTCGCACTGCGAGTCGTCATCAGGAATCCGGGCTCGTCACCCTGAATCACGAGCACGACCACCGCCGCCCGGGGGCCGCCGAGCAAAGGTCCCCCGTCCCCCTCTTCCGGTTCGGGTGGAACGGCTTGTGCCTCGTGCCGGAGGAGTTCAAGCCAGGCCGTCAGGTGATCCTCACCCCTGCTCCGTGGAGTTCGGGTTGTCACGGAACAGGGCATCTCAGGCAGAGGGATTCCCTCCCCGTGTCAGCTCCAACGGGTTGAGCAGTTTTTGGAGCTGGGATTCGCTGAGTCCGCTTTTCTCGAGTGCCACGTCGAAAATCGGGCGGCCTGTCTGGTAAGCCTCCTTCGCGATGGCAGCCGCGCGTTCATACCCGATCACCGGATTGAGGGCCGTCACGAGAATCGGATTGCGGTCCAGTGCCTGATGTAGGCGGCTGGCCTGGACCTCAAAATCGGCGATCGCCCGGTCTGCGAGAAGCCGACTCACGCGCGAGAGAAGTTTCAGGTTCTCGAGCAAGTTGCGGGCCACAACTGGCAGCATGACGTTGAGCTCGAAGTTTCCGGACTGCCCGGCCAGCGTGATGGTCAAATCATTCCCGATGACCTGGGCGGCCACCATGACCGTGGCCTCCGGGATCACCGGATTGACCTTTCCAGGCATGATGCTGCTGCCCGGCTGGAGCGATTTCAAGACGATCTCGGAGAGCCCGGTGAGTGGGCCGCTATTCATCCAGCGCAAGTCATTTCCGATCTTCATGAGACTCACCGCCAGCGTCTTCAGCGCTCCCGAGAACTCGACGGCGTCATCCTGGCTGGCCATGGCCGCAAAGCGGTTGGGTGCGGCGATCAGGTCGAAGTGCGTGATCCCTGCGAGGACGCGGATGGCAGCTTCGGCAAAGCCCGGTGGGGCATTGACCCCGGTTCCGACGGCGGTCCCCCCGAGTGCCAGCCGGTGCAGTCTCCGGGACGCATCGAGCAGGCGCTCACGGTCATGTTCGATCTGTGCGGCCCATCCTCCGAGTTCCTGGCCGAGTGTGACCGGCATCGCATCCATGAGATGGGTACGGCCCGTCTTGACCACCGCTGCGAGTTCATGTGCGCGTCGCCGGATGGTTTCGACAAGATGCCGGAGCGCCGGATCCAGCTCCTCCCGCCAGGCCATCAAGGCACTGAGGTGGATCGCGGATGGAATCACGTCGTTGCTGCTCTGGCTCATGTTCACATGATCGTTCGGATGCACGGTGTGGCCGAGCCGAGCAGTGGCCAGGTGCGCGACCACTTCATTCACGTTCATGTTCGTGCTGGTTCCGGAGCCGGTCTGGAACACGTCGATGGGAAACTGCGGGTCGTGGCGGCCGGCCAGAATCTCGTCAACGGCCGAGACGATGGCCTCCGCACGCCCAGGATCGAGGTAGCCGAGTTCGCGATTGGCGCACGCGGAAGCCGCCTTGATCTGTGCGACCGCGTGGATGAACCCAGGCGGCAGCGGCTGTCCGCTGACCGGGAAGTTTTCGACCGCGCGCTGCGTCTGTGCGCCCCAGAGCGCATCCGCCGGAACCCGGAGTTCGCCCATGCTGTCATGTTCCACGCGTTCAGGTTTCACGTTCGGGGCCATGGATCCTCCAGGGGTCAATGCAGGTTCGCCGGGCTTGGGCTATGATGCGAGAAACTATTTTAACCCCGAAAACCCATGCAGACCGAGCAACTCTGGGCAGTCTCGCCGCTTGATGGCCGATACCGTGAAGTGCTCGGGGATTTCGGCCGCTGTGCCGGTGAAGGCGCCCTGATTGAGCGCCGCCTCGAAGTCGAGATCCGCTGGATCCTCTGGCTCGATGAAAGGCTTCGAGGAGCCCTTTTCTCCCCACTCGAGCCCGGGGAGCGGACCCGCCTCGAGGCATGCTACCGGTCGGTCGATCCCCAGGCGTGGACCCGGATCAAGGCGCTCGAATCCGAAACCCGTCACGATGTCAAGGCCGTGGAACTGTTTCTGCGCGAGACCACCGCCCGGGAAAGCTATGGACCGCGACTTGCGCCCTTCTGGCATTTTGCCTGCACCTCGGAAGACATCAACAACCTGGCCTATGCGCTCATCTGGCGCACGGCCCAGGAGAAGTTCCTGCTGCCGGCGCTCGCGGCCATCCGGCACTGGCTGGGGCAGGAGGCCCGGATTGCGGCACGCCTCCCCATGCTGTCGAGAACCCACGGACAGCCGGCAACCCCGACCACCATGGGCAAGGAACTCGCGAACTTCGCCTATCGGCTGGGCCGCGCCCAACAGGCCCTCGAGCACTCCCGTTTTTCCGGCAAGTTCAATGGCGCCGTGGGCAACTACAACGCGCATGTGTGTGCGCTCCCGGAGATCGACTGGATCTCGCTCAGCCGTGACTTCGTCTCGTCGTTCGGGCTCGAGTGGAATCCCTTGACCACCCAGATCGAACCCCATGACCAGCTGGCCGCATGGCTGGATACGATCTCCCGTACGAACACGATCCTCCTGGATCTCTGTCGCGACTTCTGGGGGTATATCGCAATCGACTATTTTCGCCAGCGCGCCGTGGCCGGCGAAGTCGGTTCCTCGACCATGCCACACAAGATCAACCCCATCTGGTTCGAAAACGCGGAAGGCAACCTCGGCCTGGCGAACGCCATCCTCAGGCATCTCGCCGAAAAACTCCCGATCTCGAGGTTTCAGCGCGACCTCAGCGATTCGACCGCGCAGCGGAATGTCGCATCCGGCATCGGTCATACCCTCCTCTCCTGGCGCATGATCCGGGAGGGCCTCTCGCGGATC
>JAJZNM010000114.1 GCA_021852325.1 Pseudomonadota bacterium | reverse complement strand
CGGAAAGCGGTGCACGTCCCGCCCGGTCGCCGTCACCTGGCCCACGATCTCGTGTCCGGGAACCATCGGAAAATGGGAGCGACCCCATTCATCACGCACCTGGTGGAGATCGGAATGACAGATCCCGCAATAAGCGATCTCGATCACAACGTCGTGGGGCCCGGGTTCACGCCGTTCGATCATGAAAGGCTCAAGGGGGGATCGGGGACTCAGGGCGGCATAGGAGCGGATCGGGGCCATGGCGCACCTCGCAGTCGAAGCCGGAACGGAGCCTTCACCATTGTAGTCGAGTTCACGAACGGGCTAACCACCCCGCATTGATCTGTCTGCCCATCCGGCCGCGCACATCCCGATGCAACCGGCTTTCCCGCGTTGCGTCCTCACGAGATCCTGGAACGGCATGACAGGAGCGGGATGAATCCGTACAATCGACAGGTGTCCCTCTCGTCAGGAGACAAGCCGTGGCCCCAAAACCGGTTGCCCCCGTGCTCGCCTTGTTTGCCCTCTGCCTCACAGGACCTGTCCTCGCGGCCCGCCTCCCGAGACTCTTCCTCGATCCCACGCTGTCCCGGACCACGATCGCGTTCGCTTACGGAGGGTTGATCTGGGTCGTGCCCCGTTCCGGCGGGACCGCCCATCCGCTGATCACCGGGCATGGCAACTTCAGGCGACCGATTTACTCCCCGAATGGCCGCGATATCGCGTTCACCGCCACCTACCAGGGCAACACGGATGTCTATGTCGCCGATCGGGATGGGCAACATGTCCGCCGCCTGACCTACTATCCATCCCCGAACATCGCCGTCGGCTGGAGTGCGAACAGCAGGGAGGTCCTGTTCCGCTCCAACCGTTATGGGCCACACTATGTCCCCCGTCTCTTCCAGGTGCCCGTCCGGGGCGGCTTCGCCCACCCCCTGCCCCTCCCGGTCGGGCAGGCGGGTTCGTTCTCGCCTCATGACCATGAGATCGCCTACGTTCCCGAACTCCAGTGGGAGCGGTTCTGGCAGCACTATCAGGGCGGACAGCAAACCACGATCCGGATCGCCGAGCTCAGCGACTCGCATGTGATCCGCATTCCGCATGGCCATGCGGAAGATCGCAACCCGATGTGGATCGGACACCATGTGTTCTTCCTGTCGAACGCAGCCGGCCAGTTCACGCTCTACTCCTACAACGTGAAGACCGCCCGCATCCGCGAGCGGCTACCGGTCTCACGTGCACACTTCGACCTCCTGTCCGCTTCGGCTGGCCCCGGAGCCATCGTGCTCGACCGTTTCGGCCGCATCGAGCTCTATCACCTGAAGACAGGCCGGCTGAGCGTGGTTCCGATCCGGCTCGACGGGGACCTTCCCAGCCTCCGCGCGCGATTCGTCAAGGCCAAGCCCTATCTCCAGCAGACGGCCATCGATCCCCGGGGCCAGTGGGTGGCGCTCACCACCTACGGTCATCTCCTCGAACTTTCCGTCCATCACCCGGCCGTGATCGACCTGACCGAGAATCCGGGTGAGATGGTGAGGGATCCCGCCTGGTCACCCCACGGCGGCCGCCTGGCCTACTTCTCCGATCAGTCCGGAGCCTACGCGCTCTATGTGCGGAACGCCGACGGGGTCGGTCCCGTGCGGATGATCCCGCTCGGCTCCCGCTACGATTTCTACCGGCATCTCCGCTGGGCTCCGGACGGGCACCGCCTGCTCTTTGCCGACGTGCGGCTGCACCTCTACGAGATCAATCTCGAAAGGGCCGATCCTCATCCCGTCCTCGTCGACCAAGACCGCTTCGACTCGACGGTCCAGCATTTTGACGCCCGCTGGTCGCGAGACAGCCACTGGATTGCCTACACCCGTCTCATGCCGAACTTCCGGCATGCGATCAGGCTCTATTCGGTCCGGAGCCACCGAAGCTACACCGTGACGCACGGGGCGAGCGACTGCCGCGATCCCGTCTTCTCGCCGCGCGGCCACTATCTCTACTTCACGGAAAGCACCGACTTGGGCCTTTCCGCGACCCCCCTGGACATGACCGGACTCGACCACCGGGTCAAACGCAGCGTCTATGCCCTGGCCCTCGGCCGCTCCACCGCCTCGCCGATCCCCTCGATCCGGTTCCCGGCCAGTCCGAAAGGGCAGCGGAAACCCCACGCACGCCGGATGCACGAGGTCCGGATCACGGTCGACGTGCATGATTTCCACAAGCGCCTCGTGGCGCTGCCGGTTCCGGCAGCCGACTATGTGGGTCTCCGCGCATTGCCCGGACGTCGACTGATGCTCCTGCGCGCACCCTCCATCCCCCCGGTGAGCAGCCCCCCGCATTTCGCGATCCTGCGCTACAGCCTTCTGAAAAAGCATCTCGTCACCCTCGTTCCCGATGCCCGGGTGTTTCATCTCGCCCGGGATGGGGAGCGGATGCTCGTGGCCACGGGCACCCAGTGGGCGGTCGATTCGACGTACGGAAAACCCTTCCACCACGTCCTTCATCTCGGTAAGCTGACCGTGCGGATCGTGCCGCAGGATGCCTGGGACGAGATGTACCAGGATGTCTGGCGGATCGAGCACACCGACTTCTACAGCCCGATCTTCGACGGCACCCCGATCGACCAGGTCGCACGGGTTTTCGCCCGCTATCTTCCTGGCGTGGGGAGCCGGCACGGCCTCAACATCCTGTTTAGGGAAATGCTGAGCTACATCGCGGTCGGTCACATGTTCGTGAGCGGGGGGATGGAACCGCATACCCTGCCGGTCGGCGTCGGGCTCCTCGGCGCACGTTTCAGGATCGTCCACGACCGTTACCGGATCGTGAAGATCCTCACGGGCGGGAAGTGGAATCCCGGGCTTTACGCCCCCCTGGCCCAGCCCGGGCTCCGGGTCCATGCCGGGGACTATGTCCTCGCCGTCGACGGACATCCGATCCGGGGTTCCGAGAGCATCTACCAGGCCTTTCAAGGACTCGCCAACATGGACGTGTTGCTCACGATCGGCCCCCATGCCGATGGACGCGGGGCACGTCCGCTCGTCGTGAAGACCATTGCCAACGAAGCGCCCCTCAATCTGGCCGCCTGGGTCGACCACAACCTCCGTGTGGTTGACCGGCTGAGTGGCGGGCGCCTCGGCTACGTCTATCTGCCCAACACGGCTGGGGCCGGCCTCCGCTACTTCAACCGCTATTTCTTTTCCCAGATCCAGAAACAGGGCGTGATCATTGACGAGCGTTACAACACGGGTGGTGATCTCGCGGATTACGTGATCCAGTACCTCAAGCGCAGACCCATGGGCCTGCATGTGAACCGCTATGGACATACCTATGTGGAACCTTCCCAGGTACTTCAGGGCCCCAAGGTGATGATCATCAACCGCTACTCCGGATCCGGCGGGGATGCCCTGCCCTGGTTCTTCAAGCTGGCCAGACTCGGTCCGCTCGTCGGGACCCGGACCTGGGGTGGGCTCGTCGGCATCTGGGGCTATCCGGAACTCATGGATGGCGGGCGGGTGACCGCTCCCCGGGAAGCGATCGAGGGTCTCCATGGCCATTTCCCGGTCGAGGATCACGGGATCTCACCCA
Source organism: Pseudomonadota bacterium (assembly GCA_021852325.1). Lineage (GTDB taxonomy): Bacteria > Pseudomonadota > Gammaproteobacteria > JAKAQQ01 > JAKAQQ01 > JAJZNM01. Next base: position 308 of record JAJZNM010000114.1, on the reverse strand, counting down.
CGGTCCGGGTCCCTGAGAATCCTGCCCTGGTCCGGAAAGGGATCGATTCCCAGTTGGTCGAAGCGGTCCATCTGGCTCTCCGGCTGCTCAAGGAACACCCCGTGCCGCACGATCACCGTGAACCCTACCGGAACTATCATCTCGTCATCCCCCACCCCGGTGGGGGCACCGGACGCGGAGGAACCCGGCCCTGAGCGATCCCCGGTACCGAAAAGGCATTCGGTGCCTCCCATCCACCCACCGGAGATTCCCCATGCCCAAGCGCTTTCATGTCCTGGTCCTGGTCCTGTCCGCTCTCGCGCCCACCC
>JAJZNM010000146.1 GCA_021852325.1 Pseudomonadota bacterium | reverse complement strand
ACTGAACTCGGCTCGCTTCTCACCGGGGGCACCCGGGTGGACCGAGGCGACTTGGAACCTCCGGTGGTCGGAACCCCGCAACCCCCCGCGCGCGGGCTCTTGATCGACCGCCCGGGAGCGAGCCAGGGTTATTTCTGGATCGGCGGGCTTGGTGTGGACCGGGAGCATGTCGATTGGGTGGGGCTCGAATTGGTCCAGGCGACGCTCGGTGGACGATTCAACTCGCTCATCAACAGGAGGCTCCGGGTCGAACGCGGACTCACCTACGGGGCCCACTCGGGCTACACCCTGCCGAGCTTCCGGGGATTGAGCTATCTCACCTCCTACACCCCGACCGAGACCACGGGGGCGGCCATCGAAGCCTCCCTCGAGGTGCTCGGTGAAGCGCACGAGCGGGGATTTTCCGCAGCCGATCTCGAGGCCGCCCGCCGATACCTCGCGGGCCAGGAGGTCTTCCGCTATGAGACCTCAGGCCAGCTCGCCGGCTGGCTCGGGACCGTGCTCTTCCATGGACGGGAGGTCGAGGAGTGGGCGCATTATCCCGAGCGCCTTGCAGCGGTGACCGGGGCTTCCGCACAGGCGATCCTGAACGCGGTGTTCCCGCAGCCCGGAGCTGCTCACCTCGTCGTGATCGGAGACGCGGAGCGCCTCCTGCCCTGCCTTTCAGGTCACGGGGACTGGATCCGGTATCCGATCGCGTTACCGGGTTTCGGTCCCCCGGTGTCCGGACGCTAGCCTGGACCGGAATCCGGTTCCGGGCGGGTTCCGGGACTCAGGAGGAAACTCGATCCGCTGCCCTCGACCCGGCCCCTGAGTTCGTCCCAAGGCATGGGTTTCGAGAACAGGAAGCCCTGGACCCAGTCACAACCGGTTTCCCGGAGTGCCTCGAGTTCAGCCACGTGCTCGACGCCCTCGGCAATGACCGTGAGCCCCAAACCGTGTGCAAGATCGACCAGTGCATCGACGATGCGCCGGGCCGAGTCGCTGATCGGCATCGGGGCGATCAGGGAACGGTCGATCTTGAGGATCTGGATGTTGAGTTTCTGGAGATAGGAGAGAGAGGAGTACCCGGTTCCGAAATCGTCCAGCGCGACGCGGATCTGGTGCGCATGAAGCTCGTCCAGGATCTTGGCGATCCGTTCGGGTTCCGTCATGAGGGTCGATTCGGTGATCTCGAGAATCAGCCGATCGGACGGGTAGCGCGCCTCGTCGAGGCAGTCGATGACCGAGTGCACGAGATCCTCATGGTTGAACTGGAGGGTCGAGAGGTTGATCGAGACGGCCAGGGGCTTGTGCCCGATCGGCTGGACCTGGGCGAGGGTCCGGGTCGCCTCCTCGAGCACGAAGCGGCCGAGATCATGGATGAGACCGCTTCGTTCGGCGGCGGTGATGAACATGGTGGGCGCAACGAGACCGAGGATGGGGTGCTGCCAGCGCACGAGCGCTTCGACCGAGACCAGCGACAGGTCTTGGACCGAGAGAATCGGCTGGTAATGGAGGCAGAACTCCCGCCGTTCGAGGGCGCGGGCCAGGTCCGTTTCGAGGCGCATGGCGGCGATCGTGGTCTTGGCTGCGGTCTGGCTGTAATAGGCCACGTGCCGGTCGAAGGCCTGCTTGGCCGTGTCGAGCGCGATGGACGCGAAGTTCAGAAGGTCGGGGATCGTGCCCGCATCCTCCGGATACCGGCAGATCCCGATGCCCAGGGAAAACCGGAAGTTGTGGAGGCCGATCTGGATCGGCTGGAGGGACGCCTTGAACAGGCTTTCAAAGGCAGACTGCGCACGGCGGTCATCGGCACCGGCCATGAAGAACGCAAACTGACTGGGACCCACCCGACCCAGGATATCGCCCGGTCCCTGTTGCAGGTGGCGGGTCTGGTCGGCGACATAGCGCAGGATGAAATCCCCCGACTGGTTGCCGAATGCCCCGTTGATATAGCGGAGCTGGTCGATGTCAATGAGCGCGATGCGCGCTTCGGACCGGCTGAGGTGACGTAGGGCCTGTGTCGCCTCCTCGATCCAGGCCGGGCGGTTGAGGAGATGGGTGAGTGGGTCATGCCGGGCGAGATACTTCTCGTTTGCGAGTGCAGTCGAGGCCCGCAGGAACCGCTTGAGCAGGATATAGAGCCCGCAGGAGGAGAGGAGGACAAACCCGAAGCCCTTCAGGATCTCGGCGAGTGCCCGTTCGGGAGTGGACAGGGGCAGGCGGTCGATCGTGAGACTCGTGAAGACGATCCAGAGCGTGGAAAGGAAGAAGTAGACGAGCGTGATGTAGGTCGGCAGCCGCTTCGACAAGAGCGGGGATTTCATGGCCGGGCTCCCGGGTACCGCCGGAGTGTTTCCCGTGCGGGGGAATGTCTCAGCCAGGGTGGGTCCGCCGGAGCCCCCGGAGTTTCAATCATCCGTTGGGGATGGGCACGGATCAGTCTTTCATCCGGGAAGCGTCCGTGGGGACCGCACGGCCGGATTCGAAGCGAACCCAGATCAGGTGGCGGTCAATCCGTCCATTTTTCCCGAGTGAGAGAAGCCCGGTTGCCCCCCAGAAGAGTTTCCGTCCGGAGTCCAGATGGTTCCGGAGCCAGGGGATGAGCCGGTAGGCATCGAAACCAAAGGCCATGAGACGGCTGGTCCGGGCATTGCCTTCTGGCCAGAGCTTGGCGAGGTGGGAGCGGATGCGTTTCCAGGGACCGTGCGTGCCGAGTGACCAGGGGGTCACGAGGACCCGGAGGCCGTCGAGATCGTCATGGACGGTGCCCGGTACATCGTCCCGGGAGAGACCGTACACGGGGACCGTGTGCACACCGAAATACCGGAGTTCGGGGGTGATCTCGCGTGCATCGAGCGTATTCGCGATGAGCAGGATGAACCCGAGATCCGAACGGGGGGCGGGGGTGAAGGTGAGACGCATGCCGAGCGTGCCGGCGAGGGCCTGGCCGCGGATGATGCTCCCCCGGATCCTCAGGAAATGCTCGAGGTTCGACGAATAACTCCTCCGGTCCGGCGTATAGCGGCCGATCGCGATCAGCTTTCCATGGACGCGATCGAGATCGCGGCTGAGATCCCTCAGGATGCCCCGCCCCCAGGAGCCATGCGGGACCAGTGCACCGCCGTAGAGACGGCCACTCCGGGAGAGGTGCGAGACGATCTGCCGGATCTCGTCGCGTGGTGAAAGCCCGAACTCGTAAAAATGGGCCGGTTGCCGAGTCCGCCGCGCAAGGTCATTCAGCGCCAGCACGGGGACGGACGGGTGCAAGGCCGCGAGGGCCGCCACCTGGGGCTTGAGGAGCGGGCCCAGAATCCAGCGGGCGTGGTCGCGGAGTGCTTCACGGTAGGCGTGAAGAGCGCCTTTCACATGGTTTCCGGTGTTATAGAACCGGATCATGGGAGGGGTGCCGAAAGAGGCTTCGCGGTAACGGCCCGCAAGCAGCCCGCGTTCGATGGCGAGCCCCGCTGCGGCATACGTCCCGGTCAGCGGCAAAAGGACGGCCAGGGTGCTCGGGTACCGGCCGAGGCGGTCGAGTTCCCGGACGAGGCGTGGCAGGATGCTCTCCTCGGCGCGATGCTCCGGGAACGCGCGCTTCCAGGAGATGAGGCCTTGCATGAAGTGCGCGGGATCCTCCCAGGCTGCGCGCATGAGATCGGCGAGAGCGATCCAGGACTGCTCGGTCGGGTCTGCGTCGGCCGGGATGACCAGCCGACTCCGGCTGGTTGTGGCGACCCGGATGAGCCCCGACCAGAGGCGCCGGGCATTCCGGGCTTTCGCGCGCGCCGTCGTGAGGAGGCGCGCGCGCTGATCGAGGAGACGGATCGCCGGATCGGCCTCACCCCGTGCGAACCAGGCCTCCGCCTCGAGGGCGAGGAGGGGTGCGG
>JAJZNM010000126.1 GCA_021852325.1 Pseudomonadota bacterium | reverse complement strand
TTGTTCCCAGGCCCGGCGATAATGCCGAGATCCCTCACGGAAGGCCAGAGATGCCGGATATACGCGAGGCTCCGGGCGCCAGCACGCTCCATGAGGGTGCGGGCATCAAGACCCGCTTCCGATGCCGCCCGCTGTTCCAGTGCGCGCATCTGTGCGACCGAATAAAGCGCACGCGCAAGGCGCGGCGGGGTGGGCTCGGGGAAACCAGTCTCGGGTGCGATCAAGGGCTGACCGGTGTCAAGGATAGGCGCATTATGGCCCGCCAGGACCGGCCTGTCACGATTCGCCCGACAACCTGTCCAGGAAGCCGGCGCGACCGGTAATATAGCGGGATTCCCCCTAGCGTGAACCGTGAATCGACCCCAACGCTCCCCGGCCGCAACCCCGGTATCCCCCGGCGCATTGCCGACCAAGCGGCCACTCCGGCCCCTCATCGAGGAGATCGCGCGCGCACACGGGTTTTCCGCAATCGGCATCACCCGGCCCGAGCTCCCGGAGGATGCCGAGCGACTCGAGCAATGGCTCGCGAAGGGCCACCACGGCACCATGGACTACCTGGCGCGCCACGGGAGGCGTCGGGCACATGCCGAGTCGTGGTTTCCGGACACGGTCCGGGTCATCTCGGTCCGCGCCGACTATGGGAAACCGGAACCCGCACACGTCGGATCGCTTGCGCATCCGGAGCGGGGCTACATCGCGCAATATGCGCTCGGCCGCGATTATCATAAGGTCCTGCGCAAAAAGCTAAACCGGCTGGCCCAGGCGCTCGCCCAGGCGATCATGCCCCACGCCTTCCGGGTCTTTGTCGATACCGGACCCATCCTCGAAAAACCGCTCGCACGGAACGCCGGACTCGGCTGGATCGGCAAACACACAAACCTGATCGCACCCGGCGGCGGGTCGTATTTTTTCCTGGGCGAGATCCTGACCACTTTGCCGCTTGAGGTAGACCCGCCCGTCAAAGACCATTGCGGTCGTTGCCAGGCCTGTATCGAGATCTGTCCGACCCGGGCCATCATCAGGCCCTATGAACTCGATGCCCGGCGCTGCATTGCCTATCTCACCATCGAAAACCGGGGATCCATACCGGTCGAGTTCCGGCGCGCCATCGGCAACCGAATTTTCGGATGTGACGATTGCCAGCTCATCTGTCCCATGAACAAGTTTGCTGGGAAGAAACCCTTGGTCGAGTTCGCTCCACGCACCGAGCTTCTCGCCCCCGAGCTTGCCACGCTCATGGGCTGGACCGAACCTGAGTTCGAGGAGAAAACCCGCGGGAGCGCGCTCCGCCGCACCGGGTTCCGGGGATGGCTCCGGAACTTGGCCGTGGCACTCGGGAACGCGCCGACCAGCGAAACCGTCCTCCGGGCTTTGCAGCGGCGCTCCGGGTTCCCCGACCCCATGGTGCGTGAACATGTGGAGTGGGCCCTCGGGGAACACCACAACCGGTCCCGACAAACACCCGGCTGAGGGCGAGCTCCCATCCACCGGATGCGAGCCGGTTCCATGGCCCCTCAAGGTTTCCGGGCAGGCGCCTGGATCACCGTGTGCGGGCAGGATTTGCGCCCGGATCGGCTTTCTTGCTATCTTCTCAAGGTCGGAACCCCACCGGTCTGGAGCGCTCCCCGCCATGCGTAGTCTTTTACAGGTCCTCGGACGAATTCTCCTGTCCCAGATTTTCATCATTTCAGCCATCATGAAAATCCTGAACTACGCCGGCATGGGCGCTTACATGGCCGCCTACGGCTTGCCCGCATGGCTCCTGCCTTTCGTGATCGCCCTGGAGCTCGGGGGTGGGCTCATGATCCTGGTCGGCTGGAAGACCCGCTTTGCGGCTTTCCTGCTGGCCATCTTCAGCATCGCAGCGGCGGTGATCTTCCACCACGACTTCTCGAACCAGACCCAGGTCATCCTGCTCATGAGTGATCTGGCCTTTGCGGGCGGTCTCCTCGTCCTGGCCGGCAGCTGAGAGAACCCAGAGACCCGGAATCACCGGTCGCGATGGGACGAGAGTCCGGAGACGGCTGCCTGAAAGGCGGTTGTCAAAACGGGGACTCCACCTTATCCTTTCTACACGGCTTGCTGCGCGACTGGTTTCAAGGCCACCTTTATCGATGAACGAAAAGCGACAGGTTCCGCCTGCCTCGAGACCGCCCCACGGTTCATGGGCGGTCGACCAACTGCCTTGGGATGAACTCGATCCCGGATGCCTCGTGGCGGATGAGACGATGTTCTACCTGCTCGCCTCGGCTTCCTTCGTCGAGATCACGACCGACCTTTACACCGAGAACCTGGTTGAACACTATGCGGGCGACACGGAGGTCGTCGACTGGCTGCGGGATGAGTGGCAACCCGAGGAACTCCAGCATGGTGTGACGCTCAAGCGCTATGTCGAAATCGTCTGGCCGGATTTCGACTGGGAGCGGGCCTACCAGGGATTCTTCGAGGAATACGCGAAGCTCTGCAACGCAGCGCAACTCGAGGTGACCCGCGCCCAGGAGATGGTGGCCCGCTGCATCGTGGAAACGGGCACATCCTCCTACTACACGATGCTGCGTGATCTCTCGCCCGAGCCTCTGCTCAAGCAGATTGCCCACCACATCCGCAATGACGAGATCGGTCACTACAAGTACTTTTACCGTTTCTTCAGGCGGTATGCCGCACAGGAAGCGGTCAGCCGCTGGGCCACCCTGAAGGCCCTGTGGACTCGCATCCGGGAAATCGACACCGAAGACGGGTTGATCGCCTACAAGCATGCGTTTTTGGTGCGTCACCCGGAGATCCCTTTCGATCCCGACCGCTACGAGCAATTCCGCAGAACACTCAATGCCATCACGCGCGCCCACTTTCCGTTTACCATGGCTGCCCGCATGACCCTCAAACCGCTCGATCTTCCGACTCCGGTCGAACGGTGGACCGTGCCGCTCGCGGCATCCAGTGCACGTTATTTCCTGAGTCACTGATCTCGCCGCCGAAGTGCCTCCCATGACCCGACCCGTTCCGTCCCACACACAGGAAACCCGGACCCTTGCACACCCGGACGGCGGCATGGCCGCCTGGGCTTGCTGGCCCGCCGCATCGAGTCCGGTCCCGGCGCTCCTCGTCGTGGAACATGCACTCGGCATCGACCTCTTCATCGAGACCCTGGCCCTGAAGCTGACCCACGCCGGGTATGCGGCCCTCGTCCCGGACCTCTATCACCGCCAGGACCCGCTCCATGCGCCACTCGACAAGATGCGGCAACTGCGGGATGCGGAAATCCTGGAAGACTTCGCGGTCGCAAAATCCCACCTCCTCCGGGATCCACACATCGATCCAGAGCGCATCGGGGTGATCGGCTTCTGCATGGGCGGGCGCATCGCCCTCCGGGCCCTCGAGGAGCACACGCTCGCGCTCAAGGCGGGTGTCTGTTATTACGGAGGGAATCTCCGCATCGCCTGGGGAGCCGGCAAGACCCCCCTCGAACTCATTGGCGAGATTGAGGCCCCGCTCCTCTTCCACTTTGGGAGCGACGATACGAATCCCTCACCGAAGGACCGTGAAGAGCTCGGGCAGGAGCTCGCCCGGCTCCATAAAAGCCACGTCTTCCATTCCTACGACGGCGCCGGACACGCTTTCATGGACTTCACCCGCCCCGAGCGGTTCCGCGAAGACGCTTCCGAACACTCGTGGCAAAGGACGCTCCAGTTCCTCGCCGAGGAACTCTGAGACCGAGCGGAGGTTCGAGCCCGATCCTCAGGTAGAGGGCCTCACGCCATCAGGGATATGCCCAGAGTTCACCAAGGCCGTAGCGGCCCGGCTTCTGTCCCGCAATCCAGACGGCCGCATCAAGCGCCCCTTGTGCAAAAACCCTCCGGTCCCAGGCCCGGTGCCAGATCTCGATGCGTTCACCATCGCCGTCGATCCA
>JAJZNM010000088.1 GCA_021852325.1 Pseudomonadota bacterium | reverse complement strand
AGATCGAGACGACAATTGTCGCGAACAACCGCCAGATCGTCGTTTTGGGCGGCCTCATCAGTGATCAGATCTCGGTGAGCAAAGAACAGGTTCCCCTGCTTGGTGACATTCCCCTGCTCGGCAACCTGTTTAAGTACCGGAGCACGAGTAAGCAGAAAGAAAATCTCATGGTTTTCCTGCAGCCAACCATTCTCAAAACCAAATCGCAAACGAGCTATTACACGCGCAGAAGTTACGGGCTTATCCGGAGCTATGAACTCGCCCACCAAAAGCCGGTCCCGCTGATGCCGGGGACCCGCCGTCCGACCCTCCCCGCGATGAAATATCCAAAAACCGGGACTCCGGCGAAGCACTCGCCGCACTCCCCGCACCGCTCCGGGGATCAGCCTTCGTGAATCAGCCCGCCCCCCTGGCAGACGCTCTCGACCGAGAAAGCACCCCTGATGACGGCGCTTCACGCCGACTCCCTTTCCCATTTGCCAAACGTCATGGCATCCTCGTGCGCCCAGAGGCACTTCCTTCCACGGCACTCGAGCTCATCTGCCGGGAGGATGCGACCCCCTTTGCCATCATCGAGGCCCATCGATACCTAGGACGAGCTTGGCCGATCGCGTGGGTCACCCGGGACGCCTTTACCCGGCTTCTGCAACAAACCTATGAGCAGCAGTCCGGCCAGACCATCCACTCGATGGAAAACTTCGACGGATCGAGTGATCTCCAAAGCGTCGCCGAGCAGCTGCCGGAACCCGAAGATCTTCTGGAAAGCGATGACGATGCTCCGATCATCCGGCTCATCAACGCATTATTTACGGAAGCAGTCAAAAGCAATGCATCGGATATCCATATCGAACCCTACGAGAACCGCCTGATTGTCCGCATGCGCGTGGACGGGGTTCTGCGCGAAGTTCTGGCTTCGCGCCACGCCGTGGCTTCCCTGGTCGTTTCCCGGGTCAAGGTCATGGCCAAGCTCGACATCGCTGAAAAGCGCTTGCCCCAGGACGGACGCATTTCGCTCCGGCTGGCCGGTCGGGCAGTCGACGTCCGTGTCTCCACGATTCCTTCGAGCCATGGCGAACGGGTGGTCTTGCGACTGCTCGACAAGCAGGCCGGCCGTCTCGACCTTGGGCAACTCGGGATGTCCGATGGACTACAAAAGGCAATGGACGAGGCCATCCACAACCCACACGGGATCATCCTCGTGACCGGTCCGACGGGATCCGGCAAGACCACGACCCTCTATGCGGCGCTGATCCGGCTGAATGACCGTACCCAGAACATCATGACGGTCGAGGATCCCGTCGAGTATTACATCGACGGGATCGGCCAGACGCAGGTCAATACCAAGGTCGAGATGACCTTTGCGCGCGGATTGCGTGCCATCCTGCGCCAGGATCCTGACATCGTGATGGTTGGGGAAATCCGTGATCTCGAAACGGCTGAAATTGCGGTCCAGGCCAGTCTGACGGGACATCTCGTGCTCTCGACCTTGCATACGAATACGGCGATTGGTGCCATCGCCCGCCTGAGGGACATGGGTGTCGAGCCCTTCCTGCTGGCGTCCAGTCTGATCGGCGTTCTGGCCCAGCGGCTGGTCCGCCTGCTTTGCCCCTCCTGCAAAAAGTCCTATGAACCGTCTCCCTACGAAGCGAACCTGCTCGCCCAGTCCAGGCTGAAGCTGGATCCTCCGGCCGTGTTCCAGCCGGTTGGCTGTCCAGCGTGCAACTTCACGGGCTTCCGGGGTCGTACAGGAATCTATGAATATGTCACCGTCGATGCCATCCTGCGCCGGATGATCCATGATGGTGCCTCCGAGCAGGACATCGAGCAGTATGCACGCACCCTGACGCCTGGCATCCGCGAGGATGGCCTGGATCGGATCAGCCGGGGATTGACGACGTTCGAAGAAGTCCTGCGCGTCACCCGCGCCGAATGAATCCATGAGTGCGTTCGAATACCTGGCTCTCGATGCGGAGGGCCGTCAGAGGCGGGGATTAACGGAAGCGGATACCGCACGCGCTGCCCGCCAGCAGCTTCGCGAACAGGGATTGATGCCGCTGCAGATCGCCGAGGCTTCCCAGGCCGAACGACGGGCGACCCGCCAAGGCTGGCTGTCGGGCGTCTCGCGCATCTCGGCAACCGACCTCGCCCTGATGACCCGCCAGATCGCGACCCTGGTCCGATCCGGGCTTCCGGTCGAAGAGGCGCTGGTCACGGCCAGCCAGCAAAATGAAAGTGCGCGACTCAAAAAGATCCTCCTTTCCGTGCGCGCCAAAGTCATGGAAGGTCACCCTCTGGCATCCGGGCTCGCCGAGTTCCCGCATGTGTTCCCGGAGATTTTCAGGGCGACGGTTGCTGCCGGAGAGCATTCCGGACACCTTGATGCGGTCTTGGAAAGACTCGCAAACTATGCCGAAAACCGCCAGCTCGTCCGCCAGAAGGTGTCTTTGGCCCTTGTCTACCCACTCATCCTGTCTGGCATGGCCCTGCTCATCGTGACGGGTTTGCTGGTCTATGTCGTTCCGGAGATCGTGACGGTATTCAAGAACATTGGACACAGGCTTCCGCTTCTCACCCGCGGGCTAATCGCCTTGAGTGATTTCGTGCGCTCCGACGGAATTTTTCTCTTCGCCGGGATCGTGCTCACCGTTTTGGGAATCATCCGCCTGTTCCGAAAGCCCGCCATGAAACGGCGCCTGCACCGGTTCTGGCTCCGGTTGCCCTTGATCGGACGGATCACCCGTGGCATCAACACGGCTCAGTTCACCCGGACCCTCAGCATTCTCATCGGAAGCGGTGTCCCGGTCCTCGAGGCACTCCATATCGCAGGTGATGTCGTCACGAATCTTCCCATGCAAGCCGCAGTCCGCGAGGCCGCAGAACGGGTGCGCGAAGGTTCGTCGATCAGCCGGGCCCTCAACCAAAGTCGGCTCTTTCCACCGATGACCGTGCACTTGATTGCGAGTGGCGAATCCAGCGGGCAGCTCGACCTCCTGCTGGAACGCGCAGCGACCAATCAGGAAAAGGAACTCGAATCGATCACCGGTACGCTGCTCAGCATCCTCGAGCCCGTGATGATCCTCATCATGGGCGGCATCGTCCTGACGATCGTCCTGGCCATTCTCCTGCCGATCTTTGAGCTCAACCGGCTGATCCATTGAATGCCGGCCCCGGGATCCTCCCGTGCAGGACGTTGAGCCCACACGTTACACTATGACACGAGGATTTTTGCGCCCCAGGAGTCATCCATGCCCCGTCGGATCGCCCGTGTCTCGCTTGCCCTGTTGATGCTCGCCGGCCCGGTCTTGGCAGGCTCACGCCTACAGGACCTCAGCCTCCTGAGTTCCACCCAGTTTCTGGACCTGTCGACGGATCTCAGCGCGATCGTGACCGATCCGCCCATGGGATCTGCGGAGCCGCTCGGACTTACGGGTTTCCGGATCAGCCTGTATGGACGCGACACCCGCCTCGCACATGCCGGCGCCTGGAGTGTCGCGAGCGGAGGTACGAGCTTCTCGGAGATCCCGGCAGCGGGACTCCGTCTCAGCAAGGGGCTGCCCTTTGGATTCGACGTCGGCGGGTTTTACATGACCGCTCCGGTCACCCACGTCCGGATTTACGGGGGAGACGTCCGCTATGCATTGATCCCGGGTGGTACGCTCGCACCCGCACTCGGGATCCGCGCGGCCTATGCCCGGTTGAGCGGCATCAACCAGCTTGACTTCAGCACCCGGAGCCTGGATCTCACTCTCTCTGAAGCGTTCGGGCCTTTCACGCCGTTTGCAGCCTGGGGCCGGGTCTGGACCCAGAGCCAGCCCAGCGCATCATCCGGCCTCCCGAATGAGGATTTCAGTCACAACGAGTTCGTGCTCGGCCTCGCGACTACACTCACCCTGTTCGAGCTGGATCTGGAAGCCGCCCGCA
>JAJZNM010000034.1 GCA_021852325.1 Pseudomonadota bacterium | reverse complement strand
CATGGCGGCCGGTCGCTTTCAGGCGCTCGGCTGGCGACCGGCCCGTCCCATTCCAGGCCTGGGTGGCCTCGTCGGGGGGTTTACCTATGCGTCCGGGAAAGGCGAGGTCACGATCCGGAAATCGTCTGCCGACTTCAATGCACCCTGGATCTTCGACCACCCGATCCATTTCCATTTCGCGGGCACGAGGGTCCAGGTGGAGATTGCAAAAGGAGGGTTCAGTCTCAAAGGCACGGCGAGCCGGATCCGTGCGAAGGGACTCCGCCTCGCCCTTGGCCCGTGGACCCTCACGCGCAAGCCTCACGGCGTGGGACCCGTGATCACGCTCAGCGCCACGGGACATGACCTCAACGTCCACGAAGCCGCCCGCGATCTTCCGTTCGGGATCTTCAAGCCCAAGCTTGTCCACTGGTTCAAACAGGCCTTCGTCTCCGGGGTGATCCCCGAGACCGATTTCGTGTTCCGGGGTGACCCCGCCCGGTTCCCGTTCAAGCAGGGCGGGGGGCTGTTCCGGGTCCGCTTCACGCTGAGTCCGGGGGAGATGCACATTGCACCCGGCTGGCCGGATCTCGTGATCCAGAAGGCCTCCGGGGTGTTTTGGGATGCGGGTCTCACGGTGCGCGTCCTGGCCGGGAGCCAGGCCGGGATCCCGCTTGATGGCGACACGCTTGAGATCCCCGATCTCGGAAATGGGGTGCTCATGATCCATGGCGAGTTCCGAGGCTCGGGCGCCCAGGTTTTGGGCTATCTCGACTCGTCTCCGCTCTCGCGGCGTTTTGCCGGGCTCTTTACCCATCTCGCCGTCACGGGACCCCTCGCCACCCATCTCGTCATCACGATCCCGGTCAAGGCCCTCGCGCGGGTCAGGATCAGAGGGACGGCCGATCTCCAAGGCGTTCGTGCCGCGCTGGATCACGGCCCTGCGCTCACGGACCTCCAGGGCCAGGTCGCATTCGACAACCTGGCCCTGAGCTCGCGGATCCTGACCGGGCGGCTTCTGGGCCACCGGATCACGATCAATGCCTGGACGGAGGGGCAAAAGACCCATGTCCAGTTCGTCGGTGCACTCGCTCCGGGCCTCGTGACGCCCGTCCTGCCCCCATCCATCGCCCAGCGCATCCAGGGCCTCTCGATGTGGCGCGGGGTGCTCGACTACACCCCGGCGCATCTCGCCGAGCCGATCCACATCGCCCTCAAGTCGAACCTGATCGGCACCTCGTTCCGTCTGCCGGCCCCGCTCGGCAAGGTTCGGGCGACACCGGTCACGGCCGACTGGCAGGCAGAGTTCGCCCCCGCCCGGGAGACCTGGATGGCTCGCGGCCGCTATGGAAAGATCGTGCGGATGGTGATCGAGGGTGATGACCGGGGCGGGAAGCTTGGGCTCGGAGGTCTTCGGATCGTCTTTGGGCCTGGACCCTTGGGTCGGCCACCGGCCCGTGGACTCGTGGCGGTGGGCCGGATCGGGACGCTCGACCTCGCAGGCTTCTGGGCGCTCGCCTCGAGACTTTCGACGTCGACGGTGAACCGGTCGTGGCGGATTCCCGCGCTCACCGTGGATCACCTGACCGGCTGGGGGCAGAACCTTCCCGATGTGACCGTGCATGCACATTCGACCCCGGAGGCCACGCGCTTTTCCCTATCCGGCCCGGATCTGGCGGGCAGTGGCACCATCCCGGATCACGCACGAGGGGGTCCGATCACACTCGATTTCGCGCGCATCCAGCTCGATCCGATCACCCATCTCATCCGTCCCGGATCGCCTCGACCGGATCCGGGACAGATCCCCGCGCTCGACCTGACGAGTGCGGTGACCGATTACGGCCGGATGCACCTGGGCCGGGTGACGGCCGTGCTGCGCCACGAGGGACCTCAAACACTCGTTATGCGAAGCTTTTCGATGATCTCCCCGGATCTCGCCCTGACCGGTGTGGGGCGCTGGTCGCGGGCATCCGGCCACTCCCGGGTCGCCCTCTCGCTCAAAGTCGAAAGCCACCACCTCGGTCACGCGTTTCAACATCTCGCGCTCACCCGTCTCATGACCGCACGTCAGTCACTCGTGAACCTCGCCCTCCGCTGGCACGGACTGCCCTGGCATCCCGAGCCCGCCACACTCAGCGGGAAGATCGGGTTTAGTTTCAAGAGTGGCCGGGTGTTCGCCCTGAAGCCGGGTGGTGCGGGGCGCTTCATCGCGCTGTTCAGTCTGGACGCGCTTCCGAGACGGCTCGGGCTCGATTTCAGCGACGTCTTTTCCCGTGGATTGAGCTACGATCACCTGACCGGCGATTTCGTGGTGAGCCACGGTATGGCCACGACCCACAACGTCGAGCTCTTTGGCCCTTCGATCGCACTCTGGATGACAGGCCAGGCGGATCTCGCGAAGCGGAGCTATGATCAGGTGGCGCTCGTCGTCCCGCATGTGGGTTCCACCCTGCCCATCGCAGGCATGATCTTCGGCGGACCGGTCGGGGGTGGGATCATGCTGGCCATCTCACGGATCTTTCAGGGGTTGATCGAAAACATGACCGAAGTCTACTATCACATCACTGGACCCTGGAGTCATCCCGTCGTGAAACGCATTGCTGACGACCGGGCCCGAGCGCTGGGTTTCGTGAAGCCCCATTCATGACGCGGAGACCCGGCTTCCGAGCATGCACCCTCGCGTTCGCGCTCGTGGTCCTGGCCACGGGGGCCCGCGCGGCGGTGAACCGCTTTCCGCTGTCGCGGAGCGCTTGGACCGGTGTCCAGACGGCCCGGCGGGTGATCCGAGAACCCGAGGTGAGACGGGCCGTGCGGGCCTGGATGGGTCATCCAGAGGACCGGCTCGTCCTCCTCTACCCGGTGGGCTCCTTTGGCCGGGTCTGGGCCTCGGAGCTTGCCAACTGGCTGGTTGCCCTGGGCATCCCGCGCAGTCACCTCGTGCTCCGCCCACGTCTCGGCCTCCACCCGAATACCCTCTGGATCGAGCTCCTGGCCCCATGAACCCCCGCATGGCAGTTATCCAGATGACGAGCGGCGTCGCGGTATCCGCAAATCTGGCTCTGGCGGAGACGCTCCTCGCGGAGGCCGGGCGCCAAGGGGCTGCACTCGCCCTTTTACCCGAGAACTTTGCACTCATGGCAGAGACCGATCTCGACCGGCTGCGGCAGGCGGAGGTGCTCGGGGCGGGACCGATCCAGGATTTTCTGGCCCGTGTGGCTGGCCAGTTGCACTTGGCGATCATCGCAGGGACAGTGCCGATCCGGGCCGGTGGCGGACGGATCCGTGCGGCCTCACTGGTCTATAGCCCTGAGGGCGTCCAGGTCGGCCGCTATGACAAGATGCACCTCTTTGATGTCGATCTCGGAGCCGGCGAGCGCTATCAGGAATCCCTGGGCATCGAGCCTGGCCTGGAAGCCCAGGTGGTCGATGTGGCCGGGATCCGGGCCGGGTTGTCGGTCTGTTACGATCTTCGCTTCCCCGAACTCTACCGCGATCTCGTCGCGCGCGGGGCGACCGTCCTCACGGTCCCTGCGGCATTCACGGTGCCCACGGGCAGGGATCACTGGGACCCGCTCCTGCGGGCCCGGGCGATCGAAAACCAGTGTTATGTGCTCGCCGCCGCACAGAGCGGGCTCCATGAGAATGGGCGGCAAACCTACGGCCGAAGCTCCATCATCGACCCTTGGGGAGTGATCGTCGCGGAACGGCGGGAAGCGGGCCCAGGTGTCCTTGTGGCCGACTATGACGCCGCGCATCTTCAGGCGGTGCGGGAAAAGCTGCCCGCGCTGCGCCACCGCCGGTCCGGGCTGGCCGGGTGAATCGAGCGCAACACATGGACCCAGCCTTTCATCGGTTCCACGTGGTTTGAGAGGGTCTTCAAAGCGAGGTGCATCGATCATCCCGTTGAAACCGGGAGGATGCAAAACGGGTTCGCCCCGCTCAAGACCAAAGCTCCCCACGCCGCCCCGCGTCTCTGTGAGCGGTGTGGAAGTCCTTCGCTCGAACGCCAGATCGCCACCGACCCGCTCGACGGTC
>JAJZNM010000162.1 GCA_021852325.1 Pseudomonadota bacterium | reverse complement strand
GAGGTGAGACTTGGGAACCTTCCGGCGGCCCAGGCGCTCCTTTTGGCCGGGATCCACCTCCCGAGCACCAACCGCCGAGCCCGTGACGCCCTCATCAATCTTCTCGCCAGGACCGGCAACACGTCCCTCGCCTGGCAAGAGATCCGGCACCACCCGCCGACCCACCCACGAGCCCACCTGCATTACCTCAAACTGGCCGCTGCACTCGCCCAGCTGACCGCTCATTGGCCCATGGCCGCCCACCTCTACGGCGAGATCCTCACAAAACGTCCCGGGGCCGCCTGGGCCTGGGCTGGCCGGGGAATCGCCCTGGAACAGTCGGGTCAGACCCAACGGGCTCTCCAAGCCGACCGGCGTGCCCTCGCTCTGGGAGATCTCGCACCCACGCTCACCCTCTATCTCGAGCGTAGAATCAGGTTTCTCGAAAAGGTCGCCCCCACGCATGAACCGCCCGCTCGCTAAACCACCGGAACGGATCCGCATCGGCGATCTCCTGATGCGCGAGAAGATCATTTCGGAAAATGCGCTCAAAACGGCACTCGTCGAACAGAGAAAGACGGGACACAAGCTCGGTCGGATCCTGATCGAACTCGGCTTCATCAACGAGGAGACCCTGCTCGACTTCCTTTCCCGACAGCTCGGGATCCCGCTCGTCGAGCTGTACGGCATGACGGAGACCGCCGGAATGATCAGCTCGAACCTCTTCGCCGGGCCGAGGCGGGAGGGCGCCACCGGGCGATCGTGCTTGAGGATCGCACGGACAATCTGCTTATCGGCATGGTCGACCCGACCGACATCTTCGCCTATGACGAGCTCTCGCGGATCCTCAAAAAACCGCTGCAGTTGAGCCTGGTCCCCGAGGGGGACCTTATCCGGGCCATCGATGTCGTCTACCGTCGCACAGAAGAGATTTCGCTCCTTGCGGAGGAAATCGGTGCCGAACTCAGGGAAGGCAGCAATTTCGACATCGAACAGCTCGGGCAAAGCGAAATGCTGGGAGAACAGCCGGTCGTCCGCCTGCTGAAATCTCTGTTCGAGGATGCCGTCCAGGCGCGCACCTCCGATATTCATCTCGAACCGGAGGAAAACCAGCTCCGGGTGCGTCAACGGATTGACGGCATCCTCCATGAACAGCTGGTCGAGGGCCGTCGGGTGAGCCAAGCCATCATCACCCGTCTCAAACTCATGGCGGGGCTCGACATCTCTGAGCGTCGACTGCCACAGGACGGACGCTTCAGTCTCAGGGTCAAACAACGGACTCTCGATGTCCGACTTGCCACCCTCCCCACGTCCTACGGCGAGAGTGTCGTCATGCGGCTGTTGGATCCAGCTCACGACCTCATCGGTCTTGATCAGTTGGGGCTTCCCACCGACCTCCTCACCCGTCTCCAAGCGCTCATCGCACGGCCGACCGGCATGCTGCTCGTCACGGGACCGACGGGTGGCGGTAAGTCGACGACCCTGTATTCGATCCTGAACGCGATCAATCACCCAGCCGTCAAAATCATCACGGTCGAGGATCCCGTCGAATACCGGCTGCCCCGCATCAGCCAGATCCAGGTCAACCCACGGATCGGGCTCGACTTTGCCCGGATCCTGAGAACCACGCTCCGGCAGGATCCCGACATCATCATGGTGGGCGAGATCCGCGACCAGGAAACCATGGAGGTGGCACTTCGGGCCGCTCTCATGGGACATCTTGTCCTGTCCACACTGCATACCAACGACGCACCAACGGGACTGGATCGACTGCTCAACATGGGTGCCCGGGGCTACCTTATTGCGGCCACCCTGAATGCCGTGATTTCCCAACGCCTGATCCGCCGTCTCTGTACGGATTGCACCGAGATTCATGTTGCCACGCCACAGGAAATAGCCTGGCTCAACGCACAGGGGTTCTCCAACACCCCACACGAGTGGCGACGGGGGCGGGGTTGCCCTTTCTGCAATAACAGTGGTTTTCGGGGTCGGATTGGCGTGTTCGAACTGCTGGAGATCGATATCCCGCTGGCCGATGCCCTGAGAAGCGAGGCATCCACGGGCATTGCCCAGACGGCCCGACGCCAGTCTGGTTATGTGAGCCTCGTCCGCCGCGCCCTGGGTTACGCAGAAGACGGCTTGACCAGCTTGAGCGAGGTCCTGCGCCTTTTTGGCGAGGTCAACCCGCTCCAGGGAAGCTCGCCCTGAATGGTTGAGTACACTTTCCGCGGCCGCGACCGGCGCGGTTCCCTCGTCACCGGATTCCGGGAGGCAGAAGGCCCCGAGGCGGTCGCCAACCAGTTGCTCACGGTCGGCATCACCCCCGTTGAGATTCGGCCGCGACCGGCCGAACCGGACTGGCTCACCACCTTGAAACGCCTGTGGCCCGGCCGTCGGATCCGGACGGATGATCTCCTTCTGTTCAGCCGCCAGATGCACGCCCTGACGCGTGCCGGAGTGCCGATTAACCGTGGGCTCAAAAGTCTCATGGATTCCACCCGTACACCGGCATTGCGTGTGGCCCTCACAACCCTTCTCGCCTCGCTCGAAGAGGGCCGCGATCTGGCCAGCTCCATGCAACGTTGCCCCCAGGTTTTCCCCCCGCTCTACGTCAGCATCGTGCGCGTGGGGGAGGCCAGCGGAAAGCTCGAGGAGTCCTTCCTGCGCCTGCACGAATACCTTGAGAGGGATAAAAATACCCGCAACCAGCTCAAGACCGCGCTCCGCTACCCGGCTATTGTGATCATCGCCATCGCCATCGCCATCGCGGTGATTACAGTCAAAGTGATCCCCGCCTTTGCGCGCGTCTACGCTCAGTTCCATGGCGAACTTCCCCTACCGACGCGGATTATTCTCGCGGTCTCAAACTTCGCTTCCCATTACTGGTTTTTGGTTCTTGCCCTGATCATCCTTACAACCATCGCCCTGAGGATTTATGTTCGGACCGAAAAGGGCCACTACGCGTGGGATACCCTGAAACTCCGCCTGCCGGTGTTCGGGCCGCTGGTCCTCCGGGGAGGATTGGCCCGTTTTGCACGGGCCTTTGCCATGAGCTACCGGGCTGGGGTCCCCATGGTCCAAGCCATGGGTCTCATTGCCCAGTCGGTCGGCAATGAGTATCTCGGGGAACGGATCCTGGCCATGCGGACCGGTGTGGCACGTGGTGAATCGCTGAGCACAACTGCAGAGACCGTTGGTCTTTTTACGCCCCTTGTCGTCCAGATGCTCCGGGTCGGCGACGAAACTGGTGCTACCGACGACATGCTGGATGAGGTCGCGACCTATTATGAGGACGAGGTGGACTACGACGTCCGCAATATGGGAGCCCTGATCGAACCGATCCTGATCGTGGCTCTGGGCATCGTGGTTCTCATCCTCGCCCTGGGTGTTTTCCTGCCGATGTGGGACCTGATCCAGGTCGTCCAACATTGATCCCCCGGTCCCCCCTTCCCGGTGCCTGTTCCTAGATTGCCCGCCGACCGTCTGCCGCGGCGACCCCTGAGTGTCAGCCTCCTCGAGCTCAGCCTAGTCACCATCCTGATCGGGATCTTCATCACGGTCGCGATCGACCGGATCTGGCCGCTCCGGATCACGGCTGAGAAAACCGCCGTGCTTGAGGTCCAGGGCGCACTCGAGAGCGCACTTGGCATCACCATCGCCGGACGGATCGCCCGCGGAGCGGGTCTTTCCGCCATTGCCCGTCTCCAGGGGGCAAATCCGATGAGATTCCTCGCGACTCCTCCGGCCAACTATGTGGGCAGCTTCGCCCATCCCCGGCGGCACCGGATTCCCCCCGGTTCCTGGTACTTTGACCGGCGGAACCGGACACTCGTCTATCTCGTCCGTTTCCGGCATCATTTCGAAACCCCGCTGACCGGTCCCAAACGTGTCCGATTCCGGGTCGAACTGGTCTACCGCAGCAAAAGCCATCGCCTCTCCGGGCTCGCCGGTGTCCGCCTGGTCCAGCTCAACCCCTATCACTGGCGCGCGCGGTGATGCGCGCGCCAGACCCCGGCTCATCCGTTCGCCGTTCCCCCGGCACGCCAGAACCACGATCTTCCGCCGGTCGGTC
>JAJZNM010000002.1 GCA_021852325.1 Pseudomonadota bacterium | reverse complement strand
TTCCGCCTGCGCGAGCATTTCCCGGGCGTGTCTCCGGGCCGCATCCGTCACGACCGATCCGGCGAGCATGCGGGCGAGTTCCTCTTCACGCGGCGTGGATCCGAGTGCTTCGACCCGGGTTTCCGGTGCCCCCTCGAGGGCCATTTTGGTGACTCTGAAGTGATGATGGCCCTGGCAGGCAACCTGGGGCAGATGGGTGATGCAGAGCACCTGACGCAGGTTGCCTAAGGCGCGGAGTTTTTGGCCGACGAGCTCGGCGACGCGCCCGCCAATCCCGACATCGACCTCGTCGAAGATGAGGGTCGGGGTCCACTGGGCACCGGCGGCACAGAGCTGGATCGCGAGGGCAATGCGCGACAGTTCACCGCCCGAGGCTACCTTGCCGAGCGGCCAGGCGTCGAGCCCGGGCTGGCTCGCGAACTCGAAGTCGACGGTCTCGAGTCCATTCCGGCCGGGTGCGGCCGGTTCGAGGACGACTCTCAAGGTGGCGCCGACCATTCCAAACTCCGGCAGGAGCGCGTTGACCGACCCCATGAGCTTTTCTGCCGTCGCCAGCCGGCCCGTACTCAGCTTGAGGGCCGCTTCCTGGAACGCGTGTTCGCGTGAGGAGACCTCGCGACGCAACCGCTCGAGGTCTTGGGTCCCGTCTTCAAGCGCGTCCGCAATGGCAGAAAGGTCCGCAAACGTCTCGTGCAGGGTTTCCGGTTTCCGGTGGTATTTGTAGGCCAGCGACTGGTAGGCATCGAATCGCCGGGTGATCTCCCGGATTGCGTCGGGATCCAGTTCCTGGCTGGCTTCATAGTGGTCGATCGCCTTGCTCGAGGCCTCAATCCGCATGAGCGCTTCCTCGATACAGGAGGCGAGCGGCTCGAGTGCGGGATCGAGCGGCAGGAGTGCACGGATCTCCCGGTCCGCGCGGCGGAGCAGATTCTCGGAGGACGGGGTCTCCGGATGGGTGAGTGATTCCCGGATCACGAACAATCCCTGCCGGATCCGTTCCAGGTGATCGACGCGGCGCTGCGCACGGGCCAGCGACTCGAACTCCCCAGGTTTCGGGTTGAGGGCACGGAGGGATTCGAGCTCTTCCCGTTTCGATTGCCGGATAACCTCGTCTTGGGCGGCCTCGGATTCGCGTCTGGCAAGCTCGGATTGAGCCTCCTGCCAGGCTGAGAAACGTTCGCGCATTTCACGGGCAGGGTTTCCGAGGTCGCCCACGGCATCGAGCAGGTCGAGTTGAGCGCCCCGCCGGGTGAGGGACTGGTGCTCGTGCTGGCCATGGAGGTCGACGAGGCAGTCGCCGAACTCCCGGAGTGCCTGAACCGTGACCGGACGGTCGTTGATGAAGGCGCGTGAGGGCCGTCCATCCCGGTAGAGCACCCGACGCAGGGTGCAGAGACCGGACTCGCCGAGTGCCTGGGTCTCGAGCCAGGCCCGAGCCTTCGGATGGTCCGTCACATCGAAGCTGGCCGTAACCGAACAGTCTGGCCCGCGGTTGCCGATGACGCTCGGTTCGGCGCGTTCCCCAAGCGTGAGCCCCAAGGCCTCGACCAGGATCGATTTACCGGCCCCTGTTTCGCCAGTGACGACGCTGAGGCCGGATTCGAACTCGAGCGACAGGCTTGAAATCAGGGCATAGTTCTGGATGTCGAGGTGATGGAGCATGGGATTCAGTGGTCCGGCCGGCCCCAACGCAGCTTGTCCCGGAGTCGCGCGATCGGATCGTAGTCGGCCGGGTGGATCAATCGTACGCGCTGGTCGGCACGGGTGATCCTGAGGGTCTGGCCAGGAGCGAGGCGGAGTGATTCCTGGCCATCCCAGTTGACTTGGCAGCGTTCGGCGGCCCGATCTGGCACCCGCAACGCGATTTCGGCGTTGCTGGCGATGACCAAGGGGCGCTCGGAGAGGTTGTGTGGGGAGATGGGGAGCAGGATCAGGGCTTCGAGTGCGGGATGCACGATCGGGCCGCCGCAGGACAAGGCATAGGCGGTCGAGCCGGTCGGCGTCGAGACGATGATCCCGTCAGCCCGGTAGATGCAGACGAAGCGGCCGTCGATCCGGGTCTCAATATCGATCATGCGGCCACCATCAGCCTTTTCGAGCACGATGTCGTTCAGGGCCGTGCGCCAGCCGCCCGGGTCCGGACCGATTCCGCCTTGGATCAGGAGCCGGGTTTCTGAACGGTGCCGCCCCGCGAGGATCGCGGCCAGTTCGGTTTCAAGGCTGAGCGGGGAGAGGTCCGTCAGGAAGCCGAGCCGCCCGAGGTTGACGCCGAGGATCGGGAGCTTTGCCCGGACCGCGGACACGGTCGCGAGCAGGGTGCCATCCCCACCCACGCTCACGGCAAAATCCCCCTCCCGGGCAGTGGTGGAAAGCCCCGGCTCCTCGGGCCAGGCGCCGTGGGCCGGTATGGTGCGGATGTCCGCAACCGTGACCGCCTGGCGCGCGAGCACGTTCCGGATGGTTTCGAGCGTGGGCTCGATGCCATTCGCATCCTCTCGGACAAAAATGAAAGCGCGAAGAAATGTCATCTCGTCCATCCTGCGAAGTTATCACGGGTCCGGCTTGCCGTCATCTGGCACCCGGGCAGCGGCTGTCCAGGAGACCTCGCGGGCGCGGCGGCACGAGCGGGGGCCAGCCCGACCCAGCAGGGTGAGGAGCGCCTTCCGGGCAGGGATTTTGTGGTAACTTGGGAGGGACGGAGACCCACCCTTTCCCCAGGTATGCCAGACCCCAACCTCCCCCAGGAATCCAGCCCGCCGGACCTCGACGCGCGCGCGCGCGCGGTCCTCAAGCTCCTCATCGAGCACTATATCCGGGATGGACAGCCGGTCGCCTCTCGCACGCTTGCGCGCGAACTCGGCAACAGCCTGAGCCCGGCCACGATTCGCAATGTCATGGCCGATCTTGAGGACGCGGGGCTCATTCAGTCGCCGCATACTTCGGCCGGGCGCATCCCGAGTGTCGCGGGTTACCGGTTCTTTGTGGACAGTCTGCTCGAGTCCCCGAAGATCGGGCCTGAGGTGGTGGAAACCCTGAAGAGCGGACTGGAACAGCGTCCCGTCACCATGGGTCAGTGGAGCGCCCGGACGGAGCTCCTGTCCTCGATCACCCACCTCGCGGCCGTGGTGACCTTGCCTTGGCGGGACCAGCTGTCTTGGCACCGGATCGAGTTCATCCCGCTGTCCGAGCACCGGATTCTCATGGTGCTCGTGACCGATGAGCAGGAGGTCCAGAACCGCCTGATCGAGACGGATGTCGCGTATTCCCGCTCGTTTCTCGAGCAAGCCGCCAATGTCCTGAACGACCTGTTCCAGGGACGCACGCTCGAGGAAGTCCGGCAGCAGCTCATCCGGGACCTGAAGCGGACCCAGGCGGGTCTCAGTGCATGGATGCAGACTGCCATGTCCATGGCCGAATCGATCGTCCAGCAGACCCTCGCACCGGGCCAGGAGATCATCGTGAGCGGGGAAAGCAATCTCCTCGATTTTGACGAACTCCAGGATCTGTCCCGGTTGCGGGAACTTCTCGACACCCTGACGCGCCAACGCGATCTCTTGAGGCTCCTCGACGTGAGTGTGCGGGCTGACCGCATCCAGATTTATATTGGCTCCGAGTCCGGTTATAATAGCTTGGGTGCCTGTTCGGTCATCGTCTCCCCCTATCGGGCGGGAGGCCGGACGCTTGGTATGCTCGGAGTGATCGGTCCCACACGGATTCCCTACGACAAGATCATTCCGATCGTGCAGGTGAGCGCTGACCTGATCGGGGCATCCCTGCAGAGTGCCCATTGACCCCGACCGGGCCTGAGTCCCGGTGATTGCGCATCGCGTTGAGACGCGTAGGTTGCGAACATGATTTTGGAAGAGCCTGAATCCATGAGCCCCTCCGGCATACCGGCGGGGCCCGATCCATCCACCGGCGAAGCGTCCCCGGAGGTACCGAATCACGAAGTCGAGGACCTCCTTGCCCGGCTCGACGCCAGCGAAGCCAAGGCCCGCGAGCACTGGGAACGATACCTCAGAACCGCTGCCGAGCTTGAAAACCTGAGGAAGCGTGCACAACGTGAGGTGGAAAACGCGCACCGGTTCGCAC
>JAJZNM010000120.1 GCA_021852325.1 Pseudomonadota bacterium | reverse complement strand
CGTCTTCCCATGATCCACATGCCCGATCGTCCCCACATTGATGTGCACCTTCTTCCGCTCAAACTTCCCCTTCGACATGGATTAGACCCTCACGTGAACCTAAAAAGTGGACCGTACAACCGGAACGGACGCCCGTTCTCGCCGGGCTTCAATGGAGCCCATAACCGGAGTCGAACCGGTGACCTCTTCCTTACCAAGGAAGTGCTCTACCAGCTGAGCTATATGGGCCCCCCCATCCTCCCGCCAAGCTGGAGCGGGTGATGGGAATCGAACCCACACCATCAGCTTGGAAGGCTGAGGTTCTACCATTGAACTACACCCGCAAGACCCCTCGAACCGCCCCCGATCTTCCACCCGAGTTGGTGGAGGGGGTAGGATTCGAACCTACGAAGGCAAAAGCCAGCAGATTTACAGTCTGCCCCCGTTGGCCGCTTGGGTACCCCTCCGGCTGCGAAAGCCGTATATTGTCTCTCAATGCGGGGACAAGCGTCAAGCGGGGGGTGCCCCATCCGCCCCGGGGCTCGAGCCCGGCCGTCGCCGGATTCAGGCGGATCGGCTTTGGGGCCACCCGCCGAGACCGACCTCCGAGACCAGCATCGCGAGAAAAATGAGGACGCCTCCGGCCAGTTCGATGGCCGTGGGGGTTTCGTGGTTGAGCAGATACCCGAACAGGGCCGCAAACAGGGGCTCGGCCGTGAGAATCACCGCCGTGCGCGCCGCCGAGAGCCGTTTCTGGACGCGGGTCTGGATGTAGAACGCCCCCGCTGAGGCCACGAGCCCGGTCAGGAGTAACGCCCCCACGAGAGACCCCGTGAAGGGGTTTCCCAGGGGGGCACCGGCCGGCAGAAGCAGCACGAGCCAGAGGGTTTGCGAGGCGATCTGCGTGAACGTGAGCGGGCCGGTGCGGCAGCTCGGCGAAAAATGCGAGAGCAGCGCGATATGGAGACCAAAGCAGAGGGCACACGCCAGGGTGAGCGTATCTCCGATGTTCCAGGCAAACCCTGGCCCGCCGAGGAGCAGGAAAAGCCCGATGGCGCTCAGGCCGATCGCGGCATAGTTCCGGGGACGGAGCCCGACGCCGAACAGCACCCCTGCAAAGAGAGGGGCAAAAATCACGAACAGCCCCGTCACGAAACCGCTCTGGGTCACGGTGGTCGCCCGGAGCCCCCAGGTCTGGAAAAGAAAGCCCAAAGCAAGCAGGAGCCCGAGACCGAGACCCACGCGCACTTCATGGCGTCGTGTGCCCCGCAGAAAAAACGGGGCCAGGACGAGGCTCGCCAGCGCGAACCGGATCGCCAGAAACTCGATCGCACCGAAATGGGCCACGGCGCGCTGGACGACGACGAAGGTGAGTCCCCAGACCAGGGTCACCCCAAGGAGGAGGACCGGTGCGGCCCGGTCCAGGAGACGGTCAAAGCGCACGCGGCCGCCTATTCCGGTGCCTGGATCCGGATGCCCGAAGCCCGGAGTCCGGCGGCGAGGCTGCGCGCGAGATCGACCGCCGCGGGCCCGTCTCCGTGCAGGCAGAGGGTCCGGGCGCTCACGGTCACCTGGATCCCACCGCGTCCGGTGACGGATCCATCCCGGACGATCCCGATCACCTGGCCAAGTGCCTCACGAGGATCGTGGATCAGCGCATCCGGGTGATGCCTCGGCGTGAGCGTGCCATCGCCCTCGTAGCGGCGGTCGGCAAAACCCTCCGCGGCCACCTGGAGACCGCGCTCGCGTGCCAGGGTCACGAGCACGCTCGGATCCGGGGCGTAGAGCCAGAGTGCGGGATCGAACCGGACGATCGCCTCGACCAGGGGGAGCGCATAGTCCGGATCGTGGCAAGCCTGGTGATAGAGCGCACCATGGGGTTTCACATGGTGGAGGCGTCCGCCTGCCTCCCGGGCGAGTTGCGCCAGCGCACCGAGCTGGTATGCCACGATGGCGCGGGTTTCCTGCGGAGGATGGGATTCGGGCCTGCGGCCGAAGCCCTCCCGGTCAGGCCAACCGGGATGGGCGCCGAGCGCCACTCCCTGGGCGATGGCCAGCCGGATCGTCTGTGCCGCGATGAGCGGCCCCCCGGCGTGGAGTCCACAGGCGATGTTGACGGAACTCACCCACGGGAGAATCTCCGCATCGACCGCCTCGCCGCGGACGACAGATCCTTCACCGAGATCCGCATTGAGATCGATTTCGGGATGCCCCGAACCGGAGATCCGACTCCGGAGTGTCTGGTCAGTTGCCTCGAGCGGATTCATGCTCGTACCGTACCGTCCGGCCACGTGTTGAAATCTGCCCCACCTACACAGTTTCGCCCGCATGCGAAAGCGCTCCGTCGTGAGGTCCGGGCGGGTCGCTGCGGGATGGACAACGTATGCGGATCATATCATTCGGGGCTGCGCTAAAGGATCGATGTGGATGAAACCGCGAGCCCGGACGGGGGCAGCGTCCCTTTCGTCGCTGCAGGTTGAGATTGCAGTCGGTCATCGGTCAAGCAGCCGGTGCGGACGGTCGTCCCCGGGCCTGGGCCAGGATCCAGAGATCCTCCACGCCCTGGATCTTGCGGAAGGAGGGTTCATGGCGGTTTCCTCGCTGCTCCGCGAGGGGGGGGGGTGGGTTGGGCCAACTCCATCTCTCTCGGATTGGCCCGGAAACCGCCACCTGACCTTCAACAATTACTGGGGCACCATCGCATCCCTCCCTTGAAGCTCTGTACGTCGTGTCGAGATCGAGCTTTCGTAACGGACCGCTTCAAAAGCATCGCCGGTCTCGAGATGTGTGATCCGTTTCGTTCAGATCTTGAGGAGATGGTGCATGCCGCGGTGGACAGCCTGCGTGACCAGATGTTGATCCAGCGTGACCAGCTGGCCCCCATGTGCGGTGGCCAACGCCAAAAGATAGCTGTCGCTGATCTGCCCCGAGGCCAGCAGACGTGCCCGGTCGACATGCCCGGAATCCAGGAGGCTGATCTGATCGGACCAGAACTCGTGGCCGGAGAGCGCGCAAAGTCCCTGCAACAATGGCACCACGGCAGCCGGCGTACCGGGTGAGTTGGGATACCGGGGGTGGCCCACGATGCGCAGTACTCCGTTCTCGGTGAATGGGCAGGTTGCCCATGTGGTCTTTCCCCGGGTACCAAACCATTCATGGGCCTGGTCGTGCTGGACATGCATGGGATCTATCAGCGCAATCAGGACGTTGATATCCGGCAGCAAGCCCATTACGGTAACTGGTCACGCAGCCGGTTCACGAGTTCCAGTGTTGCCGGAAGTGCATCGTTTCGTACGGGTAGCAAGGGGATCCCGTTTCGGATACGGCCACCAGAGGATGCTTCAGGTTGCAGCGCCTGACGCAAAAGCGCAGAAACGACATCCCCCACCGGCTTGTGTTGCTGGCGAGCCAGGCACTTTGCGGCCATCAGGATGTCGTCATCAATCGCGAGAGTCGTACGCATGGGGGCCCCTATAAATCATCAATCATCATACATCATTTATGCCCTCGCAAGCTGTCGGACTTTCCCGGTGGTGTTGATTTATTTATATATAATTCAATGTGATGAGTTCAATATGGCCACCCGATGCCCCCGAGCACAGGGCCCGTGATCTTCTGCCTCCCCCATGGAGCACCGGGTGCCTGGAGGGCGATCGTGGATGGGGATACTCACAACCGAAAGGCTTCCCCGCGTTACACCCCACGGCCTGTGGGTACCACACCCGCAAGCCCGCGCCCCTCAAGTCTCCGGTTGAAGGGTGCGACCTCTTTGTGCAAAACCGCCGCAAAGCGGGCCTGGACCGAACGCAGATCACCTTCCAGGATCCTGAAGACCACCCGGTCCGAGTCCGTCGGAGGATAGTCCGCACTGTCTTCGACGTCCTTGAGGAGCGCGCAGAGCCGGCCATAGATCTCCATGGGATGCCGGAACGCATCTTCACGAGCCCCGGTGAGATACACGTCGAACAGGCGGCCCTCGACCCCGAGGAGGACCGCGCCGAGATGGCGGGCCCGGGCAAGAGTGGCCGGATGGTTGCCGTCGGCCACGAGGCGGGCCTCGATCCCGGCGAGGGTCTTTCGCATCCATTCGATTTCATTGATCAGGTGGACAGTT
>JAJZNM010000061.1 GCA_021852325.1 Pseudomonadota bacterium | reverse complement strand
TCATCATGCCGGCCACCACCTGGCTCGTTGTCGTCGTGACCGGTTGCATCCTGCTTTTTTTCCTCAGTCTCATCACGAGCCTGCTCGGGCATGATTTCTGGGGAAGCTTCTGGACACCCGGCCCCCTGGTATCGGCTAATCTCTACCTGGCCGCCCTCTTTTTCACGCTGCCGCTCTGGTTCTTGCCCGTCTTGGGATGGTTCTTGTTCTGCTCGGCTTGGAGCAATCCGCGCAAAAGAAAACGCCCGCTGCTCGTGGCCATCGCGGTCCCGGTTGTCCTGCTCCTCCTGGAACCGATCTTTTTCGGGACACATGTCCTCGCCAGCTGGCTCACCCGTCTCCTCATCCCGATCCGGCTCCTCTTCGACACCCAGACCATCCATTGGGCAGGCTCGGTCATGACCGCCCGCTGGCTCGATTGGGCACATCTTTTCACGAAGCCGGAGTTTTGGTGGGGCAGTCTGGCTGGCCTACTGTTTGTCGCGCTGGCCGTTTACTCGAGACATCATGGCGAATCGCATCGCTAAAACCGTTCGCCTGGACCCCAGATGCATCATCCCAGTCATTTACCCCGGAGGACATCCACATGAACCGGAACATCCGTCGCAACATCGCGCTCCACACGGCCCTGATCGGTCTATTGGGACTCCTGCTCTCTGCCACCATTGAGGCCGCACCCTCCACCGCATCCGTACTCAAACTCGATCGCGAAACTCTGACACCACAAGGCATCTCGGTACTGGAGCTCAATAACCGGGTTGGCAGTATCGTTTTCCAGGGTTCCCCGTCCCGGACCCTCCGGATCCATGCAATCATCAAACCACAGGATCATTCGGGCGTTTATTTCTTCGGGCTTTTCTCCTGTTGCAGTGAGCACCACAGACAGGTGATCCAAGGTGCGACTCTGGTCATCAAGCGCGAACACGCGCATACACTGGACATTTCACTGAATCTGCCACACGATCGTTCGCTCAAGCATGTCAAGGTGGACTGGAGCATCGAAGTACCGGAAGATCTTGGCCTCCTGCTTAGAAATCACGTCGGATTAATTCGGATTCATGACGTGACCGGTACGATTCAGGCGCACAACAATGTGGGATCGATCAAGGTCAGCGGCGCTCGCGCGAAGGTTGCACTGAGGGTTAATGTAGGGACCATCTCGATCAGTGGTGCCAGACATTCCGTTTCGGCCCATACGAATGTGGGATCGATCCATGTCCTGAGTGACACCACATCGATTCACCGAATCGCGCTCGACACGAATGTCGGGTCGCTCCACCTCTCCGGAATGCCTGCGGGTCAAGGTTCGGGTTCCACCTCCACCTCGATTCCCGTGGGCGGAACTTACCGATACACGGGTACCGGACGCGATAGCATCCGCCTCAAAACGAACATCGGCGCAATCGATCTCAGCTTTTCCCATGCATCCGGAAAGCACCGGCACACTTAGCTCTCTTCTGAATCCAGCCGGTCACACTCAACCTGGCAGGATCGAGGTGGTCGGCGGGCGAATCCCTTCGATCAGGCGGGTTTCAGCACGATCCAGATCCTCGGGCGTGCCATAAAGGACGAGGGTATCACCGGAACGCAACTCCGTTCCCGGTGCCGGCTGTTTGCCCACGATCCCCTCGCGCCTGAGTGCAGTCACCACGCACCCGACATCGGAAAGGGCTGCCGCTTCCAGGGTCAGGCCGATGGCGGCAGCATCTGGACTCAACGTGATGCTCCGGAGTTCCTCCCGGAAGGCGTGGGCACTAGAGCGTACCGGTGCCTCTCCACTCCGGAATACGGAACGCAAGAGCGAATACCGCGCAGCCCTTACACGCTGGACCTGCTGGAAAATCCGGCTGGCGGGAACACCGAGCACATGGAGCAGGGTGGCGGCCAGCATCAGGCTCGCTTCGAGCGTTTCAGGGACCACCTCGGTGGCTCCCAGGCGCTGCAGTTCCGTAAGGTGCCCATCATCGAGTGTACGGACCAGAATTGGCATGTCCGCCCGTACCGGCCTGACACGGGACAGGATCTCCAGGCTGACTTTCACGTCCTGATAGGCGATCACCAGCGCGCGCGCATACATGAGCCCGACACCCACGAGCAGGGAGAGATCGCTGGCGTCTCCGTAATAGACCGGATCGCCCGCCTGATGCGCGGCACGAACCCTGGCGAGGTCGAGATCCAGGGCAACGAACGGGATGCCGTTCTGCTCGAGGAAGCGCGCCAGATTCTGTCCGACCCGTCCATATCCACAAAGAATCACATGGTCCCGGAATGCTGTCGGCACCGGGGAAACCATGACCTCAGATGGCAACTCGCCCTTGGGATCGTTCCGCGCGTGCAACCAGCCGGACAGAGTCCGGTTGAAACGGATCAGAACGGTCCCTGCCAGTAGGCTGCCGATGATCATGCCCAGAACGATTTCCCCATCATTGGGATCTGGCCAGACCGACAAGGGTACAAACGCCATGAGTGCCAAGCCAAACTCACCCACCGGTGAAAGCACGAACGCTGCCCGCCAGGCGGTGTCCCGATCGCGCCCGAGCATCCGGCTGATACCGGCTGTCGTCAGGATCTTGATGGCCATGATGATAAGGATCCCGGCGGCCACGACCCACCCGTCGCGGAGCAGGACCGCCGGTTGAAAGAGCATGCCAATCGAGACGAAGAAGAGCCCGAGCAGGACGTCCCGGAAGGGGCGTATATCCGCCTCCACCTGATGCCGGAATTCAGTCCCGCCGAGAATCATGCCAGCGAGAAAGGCGCCCAGTACCGACGACATGCCGATCGACTGGGTCACCATGGCGGCGGTGACGGTCACAAGCAGGACCGACAACGTGAACAGTTCCGCAGCCTTCCGCTTCGCCACTTCCCGGAACAACCGGTCGACCACACCCCGGCCGACCATCCAGAGCAGCGCGACCACCAGCGTTCCACGCAGCAGAACCCGGGCAAAGGTGCTCCAGGATTGACCATTGCCGTGGTGGCCCAGCCAGACGGGGGCCAGCATGAATAGAGGCACGGCCAGAAGGTCCTGAAGCAGCGACACGGCCAGGGTCAGCCGGCCATGGGGCAAGGTGAGTTCGCCCTGCTCGGACAGCTGACGGGCGACGAGGACGGTCGAGGACAGCGAAAGGATGAACCCGAGGAACACGGCCAAAGGCCATGGCCACCCCAACATCCGGATCAGGATGAATCCGAGCCCGGCCTGAACACCGATCAGCATGAGCGCGAAAATCAGGCTGTTCTTCCGGATCTCCCGGAGACGGGCGGGTGAAAACTCGAGCCCGAGTGTGAACAGGAGCAGGATGACCCCCCAGCGCGCAAAAGTGCGGACATCGGCCGTGTCGGCGAGCCACGCAAGCCCGTGGGGGCCGAGCAGGATGCCCGCTAGCACATAAGCCGGAATGAGCGGCAGGGTCAGGCGGCGGAACACGGCCGAAAGGGTCACGGCAACCGCAAGGAGCACCACCAGACTCAACAGGACCGGATTGAAGATCACAATGCGCGCACTCCAAGAGCTTCTTCGGCCATCCACGCCGGGTCCGGATGGATTGGCCACGAAGGTATAATGGGGCATGCTCAGCATATCGCGCCACGAGCAGCCCGGTCGTTGGGACTTCAGACGGCTATAATGCCCAGACTGATGACCGCCCCCCCCATCACAACAGACGGATCAGGGATCCCGAGGTCTTGGTAGACGCATCCTCTCCCGCGAGCTCCAGCCGAAGCCCGGCTTCCGACCCATCCACCTCAAGGAGCCGGCTGGCCTTGCTGAGCCTGGGTGCATTGGGGGTCGTCTACGGAGATATCGGAACCAGCCCCCTTTACACCCTGCAAGCCTGTTTCATGGGTCAGACGAGCTTTCCCGTGCTTGCGACGAACGTGATCGGCATCGTGTCCCTGGTACTCTGGACATTGACCATCACGGTCACACTCAAGTACGTAATTTTCGTGCTGCGCGCTGACAACCAAGGCGAGGGGGGGATCCTTGCACTCCTGGCCCAGCTCAATGTCCTGGATCGGAAACCCAATACCCGGACCCACCGCCGTCGGTGGTGGTTTCTGGTTCTGGGCCTGCTCGGCGCGACCCTCCTCTACGGAGATGGCATGAT
>JAJZNM010000051.1 GCA_021852325.1 Pseudomonadota bacterium | reverse complement strand
CAGCGCCTGGCCGAAACGCATACCGGGACCCGGGCTGCCGCGGGTGGGCACCGTTTGTTCAGCCGCCTCGCGAACTCGATGTCTTCCATGAGTGGGATGTCCGAAAATCCGCCGACCGTCTCGAAACAATCCCGCCGGACCCAGAGTGCCTGGTCGCCGCTCACGATCCCGGTCGCACGGGCACGCACGTTGATTCCGGCCGCAATCAGGCGGTAGAGCCACTCCGGGGAATCGAGACGAACTGGGAAAAATCCCCAGACCGGCAGATTCCCAAGATGTTGCGTGTGCAGCCAATCCACGACGTCACCCGGCGGCAGGAGGACATCCGCGTGGAGGAATACGAGAATGTCACCGGTGGCCACGCGGGCACCAGCGTTCATCTGCCGGGCACGGCCGGGCGGACTCCTCAACACGGATGTAGCCATACGCCTCGCGATCCGGACACTCGCATCCTGGCTTCCCCCGTCGACAACGATCACCTCAGCGCCCTGGTTGCGAAGCCCAAGCAAGGTGCTTTCCTGACGCACGAGGGCATGGGCTTCGTTCCGCACGGGCATGATGATGGACAGTCGCAGGGACTGCGGGAGGGTGGGGCGATCATGCACACGCGCTGGATGCGCTTCGGCCTTCACTCGGCGACCTCAGGGCCGGGTACCGGATGTCGCCTTTTCCAGAGGCGGTAGAGGACCGGCAACAGGCTCAACAGGATGATGAGGGAGAGGGCTGCCACCGTTCTGGCTGACCACGGATCGCCGAGCCTGAAGTGGCGGAGACTCGCACCGAAGTTGGCGAAGACGAAACTTCCGGGGAGAATGCCGAGCACGGTGGCGACCACATAGTCACGGGTCCGGATCCGGGTCAGCGCCGGCACCAGGTCGACCAGCTAGCAGGGGAACAGGGGGATCAGGCGTAAGAGCAAGAGATAATTGAAGGCATGATGCTCGAACCCGTGCGCCATGGAGGCGGCCTGGGGCCGGTTTCCGATCCAGGCCCGGACCCAGCGCCCGAAAAACCAGCGCACAAGGAGAAAAAGAATCAGGGCGCCGAGCGTCGCGGAGCACACGATCAGGGCTGTCCCCACCCAGCGGCCCAGGAGAAACCCCAGCAGGATCGACAGGAACAGGCCGATCGGCAAGCTGAGCGCGGTGGTCAGGACATACAATCCGCCGAGGATGAGGATGGCGAGCCACTCATGCTGGCTGGCGAGTTCCCGAAAATAACCGGTCTCGGCCCGGATCCGGTGGGGCTCAAGCCAAGGCAGAAGACCGAGACGCACGGCCAGCCAGCCGATCACCGCGAGGATGGCCAGGGCCGCGAGTCGTGTCCAGAGTGTAGGCCTCGAAGTACCGGTGGACGGGGGCAGCGATTCGCGGCGCGGCGTGGAGATCGATCCGCTCATCCCTGGACGCGGGAGGCCAGCGCATGGAGAAACCGGTGTACACGCTCCGCGTTTCTTCCAATGTCAGACAACCCGATCCTGGATTCGGAACGCATGTCGACGCGCGTGCCCGAAGCATCGGCCCGGATCCTCAACGCGACGTCGTCCTTGAAACCGAACCAGCCGGTCCGGGCGACGGCTTCGATGCGGCCGGTCCCCGGGCTGGCGAAGGCTACTTTCCAGCCCCGATGGCGCACGAGGGCCAGTGCCGCAGCATACACCTCAGCACGAGTTTTGCCCTTGACGACCAAGGGACGGATCTCCGGATAGTAGACCGACTGCACGGTTGCGAGGCAGCGGGGCGACCACGTCTTGCAGTTTTTGACCACGAGCGCCGCCTTGGGGTTTTTGCGTCCTTCACCCCGGGTCACAAACCCGATGACCGACTCGCGCTCGATCCGGCGTGCACGCGCGTTGCCTCCCCCGTAGACGGGGGTATTCGGGATCTGGGCGAGGCGCGGCAAGAGGGCCGTGAACGCGGGGGGATGCGCGGGATCCGTCGTGATGTCATGGATGGGCGGAACCGACTCGGCCTTCTGCAGCCAGTAGTACGGAACGCCGAACGCCAGCATGCCCCCGATCACGAATGCGAGGCTCGCAATCGCAGGCCGCGACCGGTGGGTGACGAGGGCGGTCACGGCGCTGACCACTCCGAAGACCAGGGCCAGGATACCTGCGTAGGCACCATCGGTGATCGATTGGAAGGCCATGCCCAAAGACAGGATCTTGAGCCGGTATAGGGGTCCGGGCAAGATCGTCATTGCGAGGGCGGCAAGAGCCAGCAATCCGGCGATGACGGTCAGCCAGAAAACCGTCGATTTCCGGGAGGTCGACGTGCGTTCAGTGGCCATGGCAGTTCCTCGGGACAGAAGAGGTTATCTTACTCCTTCGCCATCCCGCCCTTGGGCAACTCCTCCCCGGATTCGGCCGCATCCGGTGGACCACTCTGGACCACCCGGACCCGGACGATCCGGTGGGTCTGCATCGCGAGGATCTCGAACCGGAATCCTTCCACCGTGCAGGCATCCCCGGCTTGCGGGATGCGCCCAAAAGCCTGGAGCAGGAAACCGGCGAGCGTGTGGTAACCACGGCCCTCCGATGAAACCAGCGAGGGCATTTTGAGGAGTTCAGCCACTCGCTCGAGTGACAACTGCCCGCCGAGAATCCAGACGCCGGGCGCCTCCTCGACGACCTCACCCAGCCGTGCTGCATGTGAGGGCAAAAGGCCCACGATCGCCTTGAGGAGGTCATAGCGGGTGACCAAGCCCTCGATGTCGCCATACTCGTCGACAATGAGTGCAAGATGCTGCTGTTCCCGTTCGAGCAACTCCCAGAGGCCGAGCGGGGAGGCGGTGCTCGGCAGGTACAGTGCCGGTCGCAGGAGCCGGGGGATGGAGGCCGCTTCGAGCGGAAGGTCACGCCGGACGAAATCGCGCCGGTCGAGCACGCCCAGGATGTGCTCGAGGCCGTCTCGGCAGACCGGGAACGAGTTGTATCGGGATTCCATGATCTCCTCGCGCGTCGTCTCGAAAGGCGCATTGAGATCCAGCGCCTCGATGTCGACGCGCGGGGTCATGATGGGAGTCAGGTCCTCCTCGTCCAGCTTGAGGACATTCGTGACGAGAGCCGGTTCGAAGGGTGCGAACACGCCAGCCAGGCTACCCTGCTCCATGAGAGAACGCAGTTCCTCCGTCGTGATCGCGGGGTCCTGTGCTCCAGACCTCGCGGTCAGCCAGCCGAGTGCGGCATTGCTCAAGTGGTTGAGCGCACTGGCAATCGGTGAAACCAGCCGCGCGAGCAGCTGCAGCGGGCGGGCTACCCAGAGCACGGCGCGTTCCGGATTGAGGAGTGCGAGCCGCTTTGGAATCAGCTCGCCGACCAGGATCGAAAGCAGCGTGATGCCGGCCACGAGCAGGGCAATCCCGAGACCGGATGCCGTGGACGCAGGAATCGGCAGGGCCTGGAACCAGCGCGTGAACGTCCGGGCCAGGCTCTGCTCGCCAAACACACCAACCAGGATGGTGATCGCGGTGATGCCGATCTGGATGGTCGGGAAAAACCGTCCCGGCTCGGCCACGAGGGCGAGCGCCGCCTGGATCCGCCGGAGGTTGTGACGACCCTGGCGGCCGAGACGCTCGAGCCGGATCCTTCGTGCAGACACGATGGCCATCTCGGCCATCGAAAACCAGCCATTCAGGAGAATCAGGAAGAGGAGTATCGCGAAGGCGATCACGAGAACGCTCCCTCCACCCCGACCCGGGCACGAGGAACCAGAATCCAGGATGCCCGGCGACCGGTCGGCTGATTCCGAGCCGGCCCCAGGGAAGCAGGCTTGGCCCGGCCAGGTTTGGGGAGTACAGGGGGCACGGGATCAGATTTCGATCATCTCGAAATCTTCCTTTCCCGCGCCACAATCCGGGCAGGTCCAGTCCTCGGGGACTTCGGCCCAAGGGGTTCCGGGTGCCAGGCCGGATTCCGGGTGTCCCTTGGATTCATCATAAATAAAACCGCATATCACACACATATAGACTTTCATGCCGTGATCATTCGTTGGGGGCTTGCTCTCTCAGCACATCTGGCTTATTTTCCCATGTTTGAGCGGCAAAATACAGCCGAGAGCCTATCCATGCCCCGAGTCGCGCCCGAAACAGCACTTTTCATCGGCGGTCACGATCCGAG
>JAJZNM010000030.1 GCA_021852325.1 Pseudomonadota bacterium | reverse complement strand
TGCGACCGGGATCGTGAGCGGCGACCAGGCACTCTGGGTCCGGCGGGATTGTTTCGAGACGGTCGGCGGATTTTCGGACATCCCACTCATGGAAGACATCGAGTTCGCGAGGCGGCTGAACAAACGATGCCCACCCGCGGCTGCCCGGGTCCCGGTATGCGTTTCGGCCAGGCGCTGGAAGCGGGGACATCCGGTCCGGCTCGTGTTGCGCATGTGGGCACTCCGGGTGGCCTATGCCTTTGGCGTCCCACCCCGCCATCTGGTCGGTCATTACGACCGGAGTTACCCGCGCGAGTAGGAGGGGGCAGGTGGCATTCGAGGCCTGGGTCCGTCTCGGCGCATTCGCCGGATTTTTCATCCTCTTTTTCCTGCTTGAAAGGCGCTGGCCTAGGCGCAGCCCGAGGACCCAGGGGTTTTTCGGCAACCTCCTGCTGGCGCCATCCGGCTCGATCGTCTCGCGGATGCTCATTCCCACGGGTCTCGTCGTCTTCGCAGCAAGCTGGCACTGGGGGCTTTTCCCCTGGCTCGGGCTGCCCCCCTTCGCCGGGATCCTCCTGGGCGTGCTCGTGCTGGATCTGGTCATCTATCTGCAACATCGGCTGTTTCATAAAATCCCCTGGCTCTGGCGATTGCACCGGGTCCATCACAGTGATCTCGAGCTCGATGTGACGAGCGGGATCCGTTTCCATCCGGGTGAAATCCTCCTGTCGGCCCTGATCAAGCTTTCAGCGATCGCATTGCTCGGCCTGCCAGCGCTCGCGGTACTCGTGTTCGAGATCCTGCTCAATGCAACCTCGCTGTTCAACCACAGCAACCTGGCACTCGCCGGGCACTGGGAGCGTTTTGTACGCTGGCTGATCGTGACGCCCGCAATGCATGAAATCCATCATTCCGCCTGGCCGGGCGAACTCGACCGGAATTTCGGCTTCAATTTTCCCTGGTGGGACCACTGGTTCGGGACGTACACGGCCCGGTCCCGTGCGCCAGCTCCGGTTCCGATCGGATTGCCCGGACAGGAGGGACATCGTCTGGGGTTCTGGCAGATGCTCTCGGATCCTTTCCGCCGCCGGCCTCTCGCCTGGGGGCAGTCTTCCCGAGAGTCGCAGGGACCCTCCACGACTACATGAAGCCACCGATCTCGGTCATGCTTTTTGCCAAGGCCCCCGTCCCGGGTACGGTCAAAACCCGACTCATTCCGGTCCTCGGTGCGGAGGCCGCTGCCCAGCTCGCGGAAAGGCTTGCGGAACAGACGCTAGAGGCTGCGCTGGCGTCGCAAGTCGGGCCGGTTTCGCTTTGGGGCAGCCCGGATGCCGCCCACCCGTTTTTCAGGAAGATGCAAGCGCGCTACGGCATCACCCTCGAATCGCAGGAGGGGGCTGATGTCGGCGTTCGAATGGAGCATGCACTCAATCGCGCGCTCCGGTCCCACGCGGCCGCCATCCTCACGGGAACCGATCTCTGGCATCCTTCTCCGGCCCTGTTCACGGACGCCGCCCGCGCCCTGACCACGGGCGCAACCGCGGTGCTCGCACCGAGCGTCGATGGGGGTTATGTGCTGATCGGACTCACGCGGCCCATCCCCGGCCTGTTCCGAGAGATGGCCTGGGGTACTGAACGGGTTTGCAGGGAAACCGTCCAGCGACTCGAGGCCCGGGATTGCCCGTTCGTGATGTTGCCACTCCACCGCGACCTCGATACGCCCGAGGACTATGCAGCTTGGAGATCCACGAACGAGTAACACGCGCCTGGCATCGGTCCCCTACGGTTCATGGATCAGGTGAATTCAACTTCGAAGTGGAACTTCGCTGAGTGGTGCCGCCGTTGCTGAAGAAAGCGGGGCGGCTCTGGTGGATTCTCGATGATACGGGCCATGCGAAGAAGGGCACGCATTCGGTGAGCGTGGCGCGCCAGTACTGTGGGCGCTCGGGCAAGACGGGTAATTGCCAGGTCGCCGTGAGCCTGTCGCTGGCAAATGATCTGGGCAGCGTGCCGCTGGATTACCGGTTGTACCTGCCGAAAGAATGGACGCGGGACTGAGCCCGTTGCCGCCGCGCGGGGGTGCCGCGGGAGATTGAATTCCGTACCATAAGGACAGATTGCGCGCGCACAGATTGAAGCGGCCCTGAGCCAGGGGTTTGCCCGTGGGACGGTATTGGCCGATGCTGCGTATGGCGATGAGGCGGACTTCCGCGATGGGCTGAATGAGCAGCAGTTCGATTATCCCAGATTTCCCATGAGCCCCCGGTCTCTAATGGAAGCCATTACGGCAACCTGATGATTTGGCGAGAGTTGAGGGGTAAATTGGGGTTCAGGATCCGACGCGCTGATTCAGTACGGAGACGACATGGGATTTGAGCTGCAATTCACGGACAAGGAGATCACCCTTTGGGGCGGGATGGGGTTGATGAAGCGCCTGCTCGATCGCATCGGTTTTGAATCAGTATGGCGCCGCTGTGGTTTGCCCGAGCCCGGCAGCAATTGTGGTTACCGGTCCGAGCAACTCATCACCCAGTTCATGTTATCGGTATGGTGTGGTGCCAATCGCTTCGAGCATCATGAAGTCACGCGTCACGACCCGGTGTTGCAACGATTGTTCGGTTTCAAACGCATGGCGAACTTCAAGGCCGTGATGCGCCTGTTCCGCAAGTTCTCCCCGGCGCGCAATGAACAGGTGATGAATACGCTGCATCGCTGGTGGTTTACGCAATGGTCAGTGGATGGGTTGACGCTTGATCTCGATTCCACCGTGATGACGCGCTATGGCGCCCAGCAGGGCTATAACCCGCGTAAACCCGGACGGGCCTCGCACCATCCGCTCATGGCCTTTATTAGTGATCCGCGCATGGTGGCGAACTTCTGGCTCAGGCCGGGCGATGCCCACACCGCCAATAACAGCGAATCGTTTCTCGACAGTACACTCGATCGGCTAGGCGATCAGCAGGTCGCGCTTCTGCGTGCCGATTCCGGCTTTGGGAGCTAACGCTTTCTGGAAGCCCTGGAAACAAGGCCTCTGCACTACATCGTGGTATTGCCGCTGATGCACCTTTACAGCGCGCCTTAGTGGATCAAGCCGGGTGGTGGGGGTTGGACGAGGGCATGGAACTCACCAGTTTCGCGTACCAGAGTCCGAGCGGGTCGAAGGCCCGGCGCGGGATCGGCATCCGCCAGCAAGTGGCCCAACGCGAAAACGCCAAAGGAAAAACACTTTCGTTGTTCGCCGATGACCCGATGCTGGGATAATATCGCTTTGCGGCATTGGTCACCGACCTCGATCTTCCCGCCTAGGCTGTGTGGCGGCTCTACCGGGGGCGTGCCGACTGCGAGAACCGGATCCAGGAATTGAAGTACGACTTCGCTGCCGACAGTTTTTGTTTGAACGATTTTGGGGCGACGGAGGCCTGTTTGAACATCGCCATGCTCGCCTACAACCTGATGAGCCTGTTTCGCCAGGCCGTGCTCAAAACCGCGGTGGCCCAGACCAACACCCACGACGTGCAACGCATGATCAAGACTCTGCGCTACAAACTGTTTGCCAAAGCTGGTTACCTGACCTACGAAGGACGTAAAGATATCCTCAAGCTCGCACTCGCCATGCATAAACGCGAGTGGTTCACCGGGCTCTGGGATCGATCAAAGACCTTCGTCCTGCCAGTTCATTTCTCGCCGGTTTTCACTACGTAGGGGCGGGGCTAATGGAAAATCTGGGATGATGCAGGTTCCGGTGCGACCGTTGGTGACGGCCACGGGCTTCCCCCCGGAGCTCCGGGAAATCCTGCTGCTCGATGGCCGCAAAGAAGGCGTTCAGGTCGACTAGGGCAATCGCACGCGGCCAGGGAGCGGATGGGGAGGGGGAGATATATCTATACCCGAATGTCACTCGTTTAAGCCATCAGTTTTTGCGGATGTCCGTACAACCTGATGTTTCGACGCGCTCTGCGACGGGTTGTCTGCAATCGCGGGAAAGGTTTCGGCCTCTGTTTGACTGCCCGAGCTTCAATCCTGCCGGGACGTCTGCCTACGCGCACGTATGCGATCAGCCGGAACAAGGCGGGGAGGCCTTCGGCGGCATCGGAGAGAAACTGTTTGTGACTCCAGGCCAGCCAGACTTGCCCGGTAT
>JAJZNM010000176.1 GCA_021852325.1 Pseudomonadota bacterium | reverse complement strand
GGCCGAAGACGACGTCGATGAAGGGAGCCCGCGCGATGAGTTGGGCCCCCTCCTGGCTCGCGACACAGCCGCCCACCGCGATCCGGAGCCCGGGACGCGCGCGTTTGAGCAGGCGCCATCGGCCGAGCCGGGATAGTGCCTTGTCGAAGGCCTTCTCGCGCACCGAGCAGGTATTCAGCACCAGAAGATCGGCATCCTCGGGCTTTTCGACCGGAAGACAGCCGAGGGTCCCCTCGAGGATCTCGAGCATTTTGCCCGAGTCATAGACATTCATCTGGCATCCCTGCGTCTCGATGTAAACCCGCTTCGGCATTTCACTCCGACCATCCATCATGCGCCCATTCTACCAAAGCGCGCGCACGGCACCCGAGCACGCCGGTCGAGAGGTGGGGCAAACATCCCCCCTTCCGCCGGGACTGGTAAAGAATCGCTTCCGTTAGGTGCATTTTATGCCCGATCGGAGCATTTCGGCCCTCAGCCGGGATGACTAGGACCGAGATAGCCCAAATGCTCGAGCTTGAGCATGATCCGCTGCGCGGCCTCCTCGGGCGTCATCCGCGTGGTATCGAGATCGAGATCCGGGTTCTCGGGCACCTCATAGGGATCGCTCACCCCCGTGAAATCCGGGATCAGGCCGGCGCGGGCGCGCGCATAGAGCCCCTTGCGGTCGCGCGCCTCGCAGGTCCTGAGCGGGGTCGAGACAAACACTTCGATGAAACCCGCGAGCCGGGACTCGACTTCGGCCCGCACCGCACGGCGTGTTTCGGCATAGGGAGCGATCGGCGCACAGATCGCCACACCCCCGCTTTTCGCGATCTCGGCAGCCACAAACCCGAGCCGCTGGATGTGGAGATCGCGGTGTTCGCGCGAAAAGCCGAGTTCGCTCGAGAGCATCCGGCGCACATGATCCCCGTCGAGGAGGGTCACGGGACGGGTGCCGAGCTCGAGGAGACGCTCGGTCACGACGTGGGCGATCGTGGATTTCCCGGCACCGGAAAGCCCGGTCAGGAAAATCACGAACCCCCGCTTCGAGAGCGGCGGATGGCTCCGTCGGAGTTCCTGGATCACCTCGGGATAGGAAAACCATTCCGGGATCTCGAGGCCGAGTGCGAGCCGGCGCCTCAGCTCGGTGCCGGAGAGGGTGAGCGATTCCTCGCCGGGCGCGAGCTCTGCCGCCTCGACGTACTGGCCACGCCGCGGCGCATAGACCATCTCGTCGAAGGGAACGACTTCGATCCCGATCTCGGCCGATGCCGCAAGCGCCGCCTCACGCGCGGCAAAAGGCGGGTAGAACGGCTCTCCCCGCCGGTCGCGCCCGGGACCCGCGTGATCGCGCCCCACAATGAAATGGCTCGCCCCGAAGTTTTTCCGGATGATCATGTGGAGCAAGACCTCCCGCGGTCCACCCATGCGCATCGCGAGCGGCAGAAGCGCAAGGAACGTCGTAGCTGCCGGATAGTGGGTGAGCACCCGCTCGTAGCAGCGGACGCGCGTGTAGGCATCCACGTCCCCGGGCCGGGTGAGTCCCACGGAGGGGTGCAACAGCAGGTTCGCCTCATGCTCCCGCGCGGCGCAGAACGTGAGTTCGACATGGGCGCGGTGCAGGGGGTTGCGGGTCTGGAAGGCGATGACGCGTCGCCAGCCGAGGGCATCGAACTTCGCCCGAAGCGCGTTCGGGGTCAGGCGCAACGGCCGGAAGTCATAGTGCGGCGGAGGCGTGAGCCCCCGGAGTACGCCGCTCACATGGACCGGGTGTGTGGATTCCAGGAGATAGCGCACCCCGGGATGCATCCGGTCCTCCGTGCCGAAGACCTGGAGCGCCTCCTCGAGGTGGTCGGGTCGGTCGAGCGTTTCGACCTCGAGGGCCGCGACCGGGATCCCCTCGGATTCGCGGAGTTCAAGGAGCATGCCCGGTTGAAGCCTTTCGGCCAAAGACTCCGGGATGTCGAGCACGACCGGGATCGGCCAGAGCGTGCCATCCCGGAGACGGCCGGATTGAAGGACACTCCGGTAGTCCAGCGGTCCGAGAAAACCCGAAAGCGGGTGGAACGCCCCGTTCAGGATGAGTTCGAGATCACAGAGCTGTCTCCGGGTGAGGTTCCAATGGGGGGCCTTTGTCTCCCGGATCTCGCCGAGGATCCGGTCTTTTTCTGCCGGGCTTGCGTAGTGTTCGGGAACGGGATCGGGCATCGGCTGCATCCGGGGTAAGGGGGGAGTCGGGCGATTGTAGCCCGGGAGAGGGCT
Source organism: Pseudomonadota bacterium (assembly GCA_021852325.1). Taxonomy (GTDB): domain Bacteria; phylum Pseudomonadota; class Gammaproteobacteria; order JAKAQQ01; family JAKAQQ01; genus JAJZNM01. The sequence goes on along the minus strand of JAJZNM010000176.1, from coordinate 1,885 downwards.
TCTTGGCACGAATCCTGCAAGACATGGTATAGGTCAGGAAACCCACACGAGTGCCCAAACCATGAACAAAATCGCCGGTTTCACCCTCATCGAACTCATGATCGTGGTCCTCATCATCGGGGTTCTGGCCTCGATCGCGATCCCGGCCTATGAGAACGACGTGGCCCGGGCGGAGGCGACTGAGGCGATCTCCCTCGCGGGCGGACTCAAGCCCACGATTGCCGAGCTTTGGTGGTCAAACGGGAGCTTTTCCGGCATCTCCTCGGGCGAAAACGGGATTCCGGCGGCAGCGAGTTTCTCCGGCCGCTATGTGGCGGAAATCGAGATCACAAACGGCGCGATCCACGCCCTCTTCAAGAACCAGGGGGTTTCCCCGGGACTTGCCGGCAAGACCCTCACCTTTGCGCCCGTCGCCACGACCTATGGCGGGTCGATCAACTGGACGTGCAGCAGCGCCACGATCTCCCAGGCCCTCCTGCCCAATACCTGTAGCGGAATCTGACCCGGGTTGCCGGTCGCTTGGACGAGACTGGTCAGACAAAAATGGTCACACATGACAAATATTGTCAGTATTTCACCCCAAACTTTACGGCTCCGCCTGGTGAAGGCTACTCTTGTGCCCACAAACCCATGCTGTGGCAACCGGGCCGCACCTGGCACGGAACCTGCAACTATTGGGTTAAGAGAGCTCTGGATGGGGATGCCCGCCGGGGCAACCCCTGAACCGTCAACTGGCAACTTTATCTTTGAGGTACCCAAACCATGAACAAGCGTCAACAGGGCTTCACCCTGATCGAACTCATGATCGTGGTCGCGATCATCGGCATCCTGGCCGCCATCGCGATCCCGGCCTATGAAAACTATGTCGCCAAGGCCCAGTTCACCGAGGCGATCTCCCTCATGAGCGGACAGAAGATCCCGGTCACGAACTACTACACGGAAAACGACACATGCCCAGTGAGTGGAACCACGACCGGTTTTCTGGCAGCGGATCTGGACCTCGGCAAGTACGTCGCAAGCGTCGCGGACGGCGGGACCGCAAGTGCCGCTGGAGGTTGCACGATTACGGCAACTTTCAAAACCACTGGCGTGAACGCCGGGTTGAGCGGCAATTCAGTCGTTTTCAACATGCACATCCCGAGTCCCGGGGCACCGATCGAATGGACTTGCAGCTCGACAGATATCTCACAGGCCCTGATGCCGCAGAGCTGCACCGGAACCTGATCCTAAGATATCGACCGATTCAGTCATCCTCTCCAGAAGGGAAACCTGCCCCGCGCAAGCGGGGCATTTTTTTGGTGCCGTCTGACCCTCTGACGCACCCTGACCCCATCCCACGCAAGCCATCCGGCCTCGGGAATCACGGTTTTGTGAATCCGAAATGATGAGACATCCTGCAGGCGGGGCTGCTCCGGTGATCACTGGACGAGTCTCCCTCCTGCTCCTCAAAATCCCGGTGAGGCGCGGGATCAGATCCTCCCTTCTCCTGATCTATCCATGCGTGTGAGCGGGTTTGGGATCACCCGTCGGCACGGCAACACCCTCCATGCCCGGCGATCCCGCTACAATGGGGATGGCCCACCCGCGTCCGGTGCGACATGTCTTTCATCCTCCACGAACGTGAAGGGATCCTCTGGGGTCTTTGGATCTTCTGGATCGGGGTCTGGATCGCAAGCGCGCTCTGGACGGCAGGAGTCCGGCGCCGGCCGGTCGTCCGGCGCTCGCCACCGGTCTCACGCCTCGCTGAGATCGCCATAGCGATCCCGATCGTGCTGGTCGCGGAGGCACCCTGGACCTGGCTTCAAACACCCCTCCTGCCCCGTGCTTTCGCCATCCCCGGGCTCATCCTGACCGCGACCGGCATGGGTTTTTCCTTCTGGGCCCG
>JAJZNM010000154.1 GCA_021852325.1 Pseudomonadota bacterium | reverse complement strand
GAGTCGGCAAATTCCAAAGCCCGTATCATCCGGACTTGATCCCGGATGCGTTCGCGCATAGACTGAGAGGCCAGTTTCCGAATCGTGATCATCATGCCATCCAACCCCCCTCGACGGTACCGGTGGGCTTCGTCATTGGTATTGGCCATCTGCCTGGCCCCCGCCATCGCCCAAGCCGTTCCCGACCTCTATATTGCCCAGAAGGGCAGTTCGAGTGTCGCCATTGTGGATACCGGAGACAACAATACCGAGATCGCGACTCTCCCGGTCCAGCAGGATCCCACCGCGGTTGCCGTTGCACCCATCGGCAGTCCGATCTACGTGGCCAATACGGGCAGCAACTCCGTGAGTGTCCTCAACATCAAAAACCAGCTGGTTGCGACCGTCCCCGTGGGCAACCAGCCGGACGCGATCGCGGTCACTCCGGGAGGCATTGCGGCTTATGTTGCCAACGCCGGAGATGGCGACCTCACGGAAATCAGCGTCAGTACGAACACGGCCGTGCAGACGATCGGCGTGGGATCGGAGCCCGATGCCTTGGCCATCACCCCGGACCCGTCCCTCATCTTCGTGGCCAATCGCGGGAGCAACTCGGTGTCGGTGGTCTCGACTCCCCTGGCGGCGACCCTGAGCTCGATCCCGGTCGGCCAGAGCCCGGATGCGTTGGTTATCTCTCCACGAGGCTTCACGGTTTACGTAGCCAATGCGGGGAGCAACACCGTCTCCGTGATCAACCGGTCCACCCGCACGGTGAAGGACACGATCACGGTTGGCCAGGATCCCACGGGACTTGCTCTTTCACCCGATGGCAGTACCCTCTATGTGGCCAACTCGGGAAGTGGAACCCTCTCGCTCATCGCAACGGCGACCGACACCGTGACCGGCACGCTCAATCTCGGCGGACAGCCCGAGGGCCTGGCGCTGTCACCGGATGGGAGCGATCTCTATGTGGTCGAGCCCAGCCAGAACGTCGTCCAAGTGATTAGTACCGTCTCGGAAAGCGTGGTTTCGACACTCGGACCTTTTTCCGATCCGACCTCGACTGGCACCTTCGTCGGGCAAGGCGACCTGATCGCTCTCGGCACGGCGGTTCCACTGACCATCCAGAACACCCCCTCCCAGGACAATCTCGGCTGCAGCGACGTCCTGGGACGCCCCCGGCATTTTGAAATCGTCGTCCCCCCGAAAAACGGAACGGTCAGCCTGTCCCCGATCAGTGGCATCTTTACCTATATCCCGAATGCCAACTTCAGCGGCGAGGATGCCTTTGCCTTCCGCTGTGTGGCGGTTTCGGGAGGCCCCGCTCCCATTTCCAACACGGCCACGGTTGCCCTCCTCGTGACCTTTGAAGGCACCAACGCCGGCGGATCGAGCTCCATGGGCCCGTTGGGTCTGGCCGCACTGGCCCTGGCCACGCTGCTCGCCAGGATCCGGCGCAAGACCCATACCCGCCCCTCTTGAATTCCGACTCCCAAGCCTCCACATAAACCGTATCACGGCAGCCCCGGACCGGGGACTGCCCCCTGAACTTCAACATTGTGGAGGTACTAGCCATGTGGTTCGACCTGTTTGATCCGTGGGATACGGACTTTTCGCTTTTCAATCAGCTCAACTGGCTCCGTTCGAACCTGGAAAGCTGGGCATCCGGCAACCGCGACCTGCGTGCGAATGCCGGATGCCGCTTTCCCCTGATCAACGTCGGCGAGACCGATCAGGAATTCAAGGTCTATGTGTTTGCCCCCGGTATGGACCAGAAGGATCTCGAGGTCCGGATCCAGGACAATCTCCTGACCATCCAGGGCAAGCGCGAGACCCTGACCGAGAAGGAACTGGAGCAATCGACGGTCTACCGGCAGGAGCGGTTTTCGGGAGAGTTCGTGAGAACCCTGAGCTTGCCAGATTCCGTGAATGCCGAGTCGATCGAGGCCCGCGTCAAGAACGGCGTTGTGACCATCACATTGCCCAAGAAGGCCGCCCTGCAGCCGAAGCGCATCGAAGTGCGTGCGGCTTGATCCACTGACTTGAACCGGAGAACAGCCATGACGAATCTCAAACTCAGTTCGAATGCCAAGACCCCTGCTCGCTCGGAGGAGGCTCCGGCGGGCAATGCCCGGCCGGTCCGTCGCGAAGAGACCCTGGTTCCGCCCGTCGACGTCCGTGAGACCGATGAGGCGGTGATGCTCGTGGCCGATATGCCGGGCGTATCCCCGGAAACGCTCAAAGTCGAATGGGCCCACGAACGCCTGACCCTCGAGGGCACCATCTCCGCGGACCTGCCGGAGAACCTGATCTCGGTGGACGCGGATCTCAGGGGCTCGCACTACCAGCGTCAGTTCAAGCTGGGTCCGGAGATCGATTCGGAGAAAATCCGGGCCGAGCTCAAAAACGGTGTGCTCACCCTGGCCATGCCGAAGCGGGGCGAGCACCGCGTGCGGCAGATCCCGATCACCACCTGATACCGCTCAACCTCCAGGCGGCCTGAAGCCCGAGGCCGCCTGGACGGGTCATGACAGGCGCTGGCGGTATCGGAGACTGGCCTTCTCGGGCGCGCCTCGCAACACGAACCAGAAAAGCGACCCGGAAATGCGTCCACGAAGCATACGGGTCATCAGCTTCATAGCGAGTAAGGCCCTAAACGCCAGCACATACGGCCAACGGTGGTGCTTGCGGAGGTAATACAGGAACGAGATGTAGAACTCTTGGTGGAGCTCCGGTGTCTTGGACGCGCAGCGACTGCCCAGATGGCAGAACCGGGCCTCGGGCACCAGAAACACACGCCCCCCGTTCCGCTTGAGTGAACGCGCAAGGTCTTCCTCTTCACAATAGAGGAAAAAGCGCGTATCGAGTCCACCCAGAGCCTCGAAAGGTTCCGCGCGCACGAAGAGCGCACTACCGGTCACCATCGGCACCTCGACCGGGTGGGTGTAGACCGCACGCCGGGGGGGGTAATGTGCGGGCGAAAGCCACCTCAGGAGCCCCGTACTGAGGGCGAAACGGGCGAGAGACGGTTCATAGTTGAATGAGGGATGTGCCTGCCCAGCCGCGTCGACACACGCCCCGGTCGCGAGCGCCACTTCCGGGTGGGCCTCCATGAAGTGGTGAAGGATCCGGAGGGCATCATTACAAAGGTAGCCATCGTTGTTGAACAGGAAGTAGTAGTGCGCCCGCACGAACTGGAGTGCAAACTGGTGCCCACCGGCAAAACCGAGGTTGATCCGGCTCGGGTGGAACTCCACCCGTGGATCGTCAAAGTCTCGGGCCGTGAGTCCCTCCTCCGGTCGCGAACCATTGTCCACCACGACCACCCGCAAATCGAGTGCCGGATCGGTGTTCTGAATGATCGAGGCGACACAGCGACGGGTCAGCTCCGCCGAGTTGTAGTTCAACACCGTCACGGCGACGGCACAGCGGCGGGCGGGCCCGGGACGCACCGGGGTGTTCACCGGCATCCCTCTTTCCAGGGCAAAGGCATCATCCGGACGCGATCTCCAGCAGGCATGGCGGGGTCCAGGTGCAAGCATACACCCTCGGGTCCGCGACCCGGCGCCAGGGAACCCTCTGGAGACTCTGTACAATAACGGGCGTGAGCACGCACCCACTCCTCGCGTCCCTCAACCCCGAACAACGTGAGGCCGTGACCCTCCCTCCGGGTCCGGTACTCGTCCTGGCCGGTGCCGGAAGCGGGAAGACCCGAGTCCTGGTCCAGCGGATCGCGTGGCGCATCGAGACCGGAGGCGTTCCTCCACAATCGGTCCTCGCGGTCACGTTCACGAACAAGGCCGCTCGTGAAATGCGTGCCCGAATCCTTCAACTGATCGGTCCCCGTGCCCAGTCGATGTGGCTCGGAACCTTCCACAGCGTGGCCTACCGGATCCTCAGCCGTCATGCCCGGGAAGCCGGACTCCGACCCGATTTCACGATTCTCGACGAGGACGACCAAAGGCGTCTCATCCGGCAACTGATCCAGGAGCGCAAGTGGGACGAACGGGCGTATCCCCCGGCACTCGCCCAGTGGTATATCAACCAGAAAAAGGATGCGGGATTGCGGGCGAGCCAGGTTCCCGCGGGTGGCGGCCAGGAAGATCCTGCCCTCCTCGAACTCTACCAAGGATACGAACGGAAACTCCGGAGTCTCGGGGCAACTGATTTTGCGGA
>JAJZNM010000110.1 GCA_021852325.1 Pseudomonadota bacterium | reverse complement strand
TGCGCCTACCCCCCCCCGACCGCATGAATGATGTCGATGGCATCCCCGTCTGCGATCCGGCGCCGCCCGTATTCACTGCGGGGCACGATTTCACCGTTGCACTCGAGGGCCATCCGCCCGGAGCCGATGTCCAGGGCCGAAAGGAGTTCGGCCACGGTCTGCGCCTCCCCGATCTCGTGCAGTTCACCATTCAAGAGTATGCGCATGCCTGCATTTTACCAAAAGCGGCGTAAAGCCCTGCCTTCGGGCATGGGGAGATTAAGCCTCACGCATCCCCATCCGGTCCACCTGTCCGTAGAGGCGTAAAATTCCCTGATCTCACGGAACCCTGCGCGAAGCCGAACCCGGACGACCGCCATGACCCTTGCCCTCGTCGGACTCAACCATCACCACGCACCCGTCAGCCTGCGGGAACCCCTGGCCGTTCCTCCAGAAGCCTTCGTGCGTGAACTGCGGAGGATGCAGGATGCCTCGGGCGTCGACGAGGCCGTGCTGCTTTCGACCTGCAACCGCACGGAAATCTATTACGAGACGCGCCTGAACCAGGATCAGCCGTTCGCCGCCGGGCAGAGCTGGATGATGGATCTGGCTCCAGAAGCACGGCAGGCGATCGAGCCCCTGCTCTATGGCTATGCGGACCTCGGAGTCGCCCGGCACCTGTTGCGCGTGGCCGCCGGACTCGACTCCCAGGTCATTGGCGAACCCCAGATTCTCGGCCAGATCAAGCAGGCCTATGAGCTCGCGCACCAGAATGGTTTTGTCGGCCAGGCCTTGCATGGCCTGTTCCAGTTCGTCTTTCTCGCGGCCAAGCAGATCCGCCACGAGTCCGGGATCGGCCTCCATCCGGTATCGATCGCCTCCCTGAGCGTGCACCTTGCCGAGGAAATTTTCGACGACTTTCCGGCGCGGACGGCCCTTTTGATCGGCGCGGGGGACACCATGCAGCTCGTCAGCCAGCACCTTGCGCGGCTGCACCTGTCCCGGCTCATCGTGGCCAACCGTTCCCTCGAACGGGCCCGACAGCTGGCCCAGCCACAAGGCGGTTATGCGATCACGCTCGACGAGCTCCCCGCCCATCTCGCGGAGGCGGATCTCATCTTTGCCGCGGCCCAGCTCACAGAACCGGTCCTCACCCCGGACGTGGTACGTGCCGCGCTCGAGCGCAGACGCCATGCGCCCGTATTCATCATGGACCTCGGACTGCCGCGCAATGTGGATCCGGGTGTGGCCACCATGCCCGAGGTTTTTCTCTACACGCTCGATCATCTGGAATCCCTCGCGCGTGACAACCGGCGCGAACGGCACCGGGCAGCGGAAACCGCCGAACAGGCGGTCGAACGCGCCGTTGCCGAACATGCGCTAGATCTCAAGGGGCGGATGGCCACACCCACCATCTGTGCGCTGCGAGAACGTGCCCAGAAAACCCGCCGTGCCACACTTGAGCAGGCACTCCAGCTACTCCGCCACGGCGAATCCCCGGAATCCGCCCTGGATTTCCTGGCCCATACCCTCACCAATCGCCTGATCCACCTCCCGACGGTCCAGCTTCGTGAGGCCGCGCAGGAGGGCCGGGAAAACCTGATCCTTGCGGCACGGGACCTTTTTGGGCTTGAGGACGGGAGCCAAGATGAGCACCCTCGCGACCGGTCATGAACCCGAGAATCAGTCCCCGACACCTCGACGAGATCCGGGACCGGCATGCCGAACTCACCCGCCTGCTTGCCATGGGCGAGGTGATCGCCGACCGGAGCCGGTTCCAGGAGCTGAGCCAGGAGTGGGCGCGCCTCGACCCGATCTTGAGTGAGCAGGCTTCATGGGAACTCCTCAAGCGCGAGCACGAGGAGGCCTTGCGGCTCATCGAAACCACATCCGACCCCGAACTCCAGCGACTGGCGCGTGAGGAGCTCGATCTTCTCGCAGCCCGACTGAGCGCCTGTGAAGCGCGGCTCGATGCCCATCTCAACCCGCCGGATCGCCTCGCCCATGCCAATGTCTTCCTGGAGATCCGCGCCGGAACGGGCGGAGATGAAGCTGCGCTCTTTGCCGGCACACTCTTCCGGATGTACAGCCGCTATGCGGAGCGCTCCACCTGGTCCCTGGAAGTGGTCAACCACCATCCGGGCGAACAGGGCGGTTTCAAGGAGATCATCAGCCGGATCGAGGGGGCATCCGTCTACGCGCGTCTCGTCCATGAGGCCGGAACCCACCGGGTCCAGCGTGTGCCGAAGACCGAGGCGCAGGGACGCATCCACACCTCGACCGCGACGGTCGCGGTTCTGCCGGAGCCCGAAGACACGCTCGATGTGCCCCTCTATTCCCCATCGGATCTCAGGATCGATACCTTTCGTGCCTCGGGTGCCGGAGGGCAGCATGTCAACAAGACCGAATCCGCGATCCGGATCACCCATCTGCCCACGGGCATCGTGGTCGAATGCCAGGATGAACGCTCACAGCACAAAAATCGGGCACGGGCCCTGTCTTTGCTCGGCGCCCGCCTGCTCGCAGCCGAGCGCGAGAGAGCTGCCGTTGCCGTACAGACCCAGAGGCGGGAAATGGTCGGAAGCGGGGATCGGGCGGAACGTATCCGGACCTATAACTACGCCCAGAACCGTGTCACCGATCACCGGATCGGGCTCACGCTCTACCAGCTCGACTCCATTCTCGAGGGGAATCTCGATCCTTTGCTCGATCCGCTCATGACCCGGGCCCGCGAGGACTCAGGACCCACGCCCTCATCCGGATAAAGGGCGCGCCACCACCGGCGCAGGCGCATCCGGCATTGATGTCCCGGTGAAATACGCATAGAGGACCCAGAGGGTCGTCAAGGCATAGAGCACGGCAAGACCTTCCAAGGCCGGCCCGAGACCGAAACGATACCAGGGGGGGAGCCGTCCGAGACGGGAAACCCGGTCGAACCATTGAGACCAATGTGCCATCCACCGGTTCATGATGCCCACGGACAGACCTCGCGGAGAAAACGCAGGAATCCGGCGCCACTGGCTGCGGACGGCCTGATACATTCCAAGCGTCCAGGGAATCCAGTCCACGAGGAAGAGGAGCGTATAGGGCACCGTGACCAGGGCGCCGGTCAGTTTCCAGTCGAGCCGCGCCAGCCTGAAGCTCGTCACGATCGCTTGCCAGGGGCTGTTCCCCCCGAGGATGGCTACGCACCCGAACAGGACACCCCCGATGCTTACGATGAGCGCCGGCACAAGGGTGATGCCCAGAGCCGCCACGAGCGCCACGGGGCCTGGGAGCCCGATCAGGCCAAGGATGCTTGCCGCAACCAGACCCAAAAGCAGTGCCGGGATGGTGACGAGGAGCACCCCGGCTTCGAGGACGAGGGTCGCCACGAAGTAAACCCCGGTACGCCTGAGAAACGCAAGCCACCCGGGCACCCGGGCAGGATCCGCCCGACGGCCGAGATGCCAGAAAACCAACCCGTGGAACAGGCAGGTGAGGTAAATGGCTCCAAACATGGCCCAGAATCCGCCCGGCCAAGAGTCCTCGAGGCCCCGGTAAATCGCCGCGCCGACAAAAAATGCGGGTGCAATCTTCGCCCACCCGCTCCCGCTCTGGCCGAGCAGGGTGCGAAACGGCGTGCTTGCAGTTTTCCGAGAAGCGTAATACTGTATAGACATGCTCGTTAGGGGCAACGGCAGTCGAACCGTATCCATACGGAAAACTGCCAGATCGTGATATACTTCAATATACTATTTTCAGACCCTCACTGGAGGAATGATTCGATGAAGAAAGCCTTACTGCTCGGCGCAGGGGTACTCGTTCTGGCCTTGGCTGCGTGCAGCAAGACCCCCGCTCCGAAATCGACCACTCCCGCTGTCTCAAGCAGCAGCACTTCGATGAGCACGACGACCACGACGACCACCATGATGGCTCCCAAGGCATCGACGGCCGCCAAGGCTCCGAGCATGGCCACGAAGGGCGGCGCGGCGCAAACCAGCTCCTAAAGTCCTGCGCACAGTAGACGCGTCAACGCCACGCAGTCTCGACGCGTTGGGAAAGGCGGGCTTGCCCCGCCTTTCTTTTTTCACCGCCAAAACCATCCTGCCGGATCACACCGTCCCCGGGTAGCACACCTGCGCACGGGCGCTTCAATCTCCCGCCAGCGGAATCGCGGGGTGAGGCTGGCGGGTGAGCGCGTGTGAACCGGGTCAAGCTTCAAGTTGGGCACCCCATCTGGGTGAACCGGCGGATGTCCCGGCTACTGCAGGGATTCGGGGATCACGGGAACGGGAACCGGCACCGGATCCGGTCCGGAACCCTCCTCTGGAGGCGGCAAGGCGATTCCGAAGTCGCGCCGCAGGCGTTCGAGTCCCGGTGCAGACAGGCGGAATCCCGCTTCCCCAGGTCGCGGCTGGACAATGATCCCCACCCCTTGGGGCAATCCCGCAATGAGGAGTCCCCCGAGCGTTCCGACCACTTCATGCTCGCCAGTGAGTCCTTTGGCGTACGCTTGGGCCTCCTCCACCGTCAAGAACAGGAGCACATGGCGCCCATGCGCCGGCAGATCCGTGACCACTGCCTGCAGGTTGCGCAGCCCGCTCTCGTCCGTGGGTCCGGGCATTCCGCCCACCCTCGCACGATTGACCGTGAACAGGCTGGCTCGGCAAAGGGCTTCGTAACAGGTCACTGGCGAGACCGACCCGTCCTTGAGCCCGGCCATGAGATAACGCATCTCTCGTGTCGAGTCGAAATCGGAAACGCTCACGTGGATCCACCCCCGTTCGATAGTGCATGCTGCAAATCAGCCATGAGATCATCGAGATCTTCGATCCCGACCGACAAACGGATGAGTCCATCCTCGATCCCAAGCATCTGGCGTGCGGAATCTGGGACACTCGCATGCGTCATGAGGCCCGGATGCTCGATCAGGCTTTCCACGCCTCCAAGACTTTCCGCGAGGGTGAACAGCGAAACCCGCTCGAGCACCCGGCGGGCAGCTGCGAGCCCTCCGCGCACGACGATGGTCACCATGCCTCCGAAGGCACGCATTTGCCGGCGTGCCAGGAGGTGGTCCGGGTGAGAAGGAAGCCCCGGGTAGACCACCCGCTCGATTTCCGGCCGGGTTTCGAGCCACCGGGCGAGTTCCAGCGCCTGGCTGCAGTGGCGTTCCATGCGGAGGGCCAGGGTATGGATGCCGCGCAGGGTGAGAAAACAGTCAAACGGTCCGGGGATGCCACCCGTTGCATTCTGGAGATAGGCGAGACGCTCCTCGAGATCCTCCCGGTCGGGATGGATCACCGCGATCCCACCGACGACATCCGAATGCCCATTGAGGTACTTGGTCGTTGAATGGACCACGAGATCGAACCCATGCTCGAGGGGGCGCTGGAGCCAAGGGGTGGCGAAGGTATTGTCACACACGGTGAGCACTTGCCGCCCCCGTGCCCGCTCGGCCAGCCGTTTGAGATCGACGATCCGCAAAAGCGGATTGGTGGGGGTTTCGACCCAGATCATCCGGGCTCCTGCCTCGAGCCCCCTGGCCAGTGCCTCGGGATCCCGGAGATCGGCGTATTGAACGGTGAACCCGGCGCTCGCGGTGCGCACCTGGCTCAACAGGCGGCGCGTGCCCCCGTAGAGATCATCCATGGCAAGAATGAGGCTTCCGTGCGGCACGAGTTCCAAGACGGTGGCCGAGGCAGCCAGTCCGGAAGCAAAGGCCAGGCCCCGGCGCCCTCCTTCGAGGTCAGCCACGCAGCGTTCCAAGGCGTCCCGGGTCGGATTGCGGGTACGCGAATATTCATAGCCGCGATGGACACCCGGACTCGTCTGCCGGTAGGTAGACGTGGCATAGATCGGGACATTCACCGCACCGGTCAGAGGATCGGCTGGCTGACCAGCATGCAAGGCCCGGGTGGCAAACCCCTGTGGCTTGGGCCCGTTCATGTGAGGCTCGTCGTGGTTTCGGCCGCGCGCCGGAAGTGGGTGATCACATCGGTCCGCGTCGCGAGCCCATAAAACACCTCTTCATGCCGGATCGCCACGGCAGGCTCCGTTTCGAGCAGCCGGACCAGGTTCTCGAGACTCGCGCGGGAATCGAGTGCAGGAGCCGCGTGATGGAGGGCGTCCCGGGCAGGACTCCGGGCACCGCGTTTGGGGTCGGCGAGCGCGATCATGACATCCACCTCCGTCAGCAGGCCGACCAGCCGGCCACCCTCGAGGACCGGCAGCTGGGAGTATTCTCCCTGTCGCATGCGCCGCCATGCGATCTCGAGGGTGTCTTCGGGCGAGACGGAGGCTACTTCTCCCTGCGCGTAATGGCGCGAAACACAATCCCGGAGATCGCCCAACTCCCGGCGCGGCGTAAGTCCCTGCTCGTACAGCCAATCCGGATTGAAGGCTTTCGACAGATACCGGGTTCCGGTATCGCAGGCAAAAGTCAGGATCCGCTTGGGACTGGACACGTCATGGACATAGCGCAACGCCGCGGCAATGAGGGTCCCGGTCGATGTGCCGGCCAGAAGTCCGGTGACCCGGAGCAGTTGCCGGATGGTTGCAAACGATTCGCGGTCCGGAATCGTGTAGGCCCGATCGACCAGCGTGAGGTCGCTGATCGGGGGGATGTGATCCTCTCCGATTCCTTCGACGAGCCAGCGGCCCTTCTCTGCGAGCTCGCCGGTCCTGAGGTAGCCGGCGAGCACCGAACCCACGGGGTCGGCCAGGATCACCTCGATCTTCGGGTTTTGCTGCTTGAGAAACCGGCCGACTCCGGTGAGGGTCCCGGTCGTGCCGGCGCCCACGACGACCGCATCCAGCTCACCTCCCATCTGCTCCCAGATTTCAGGACCGGTTTCCCGTTCGTGGACACGGGGATTGTCGGGATTGGCGAATTGGTTGATGTAGTAGCCGCCCCGTTCGCAGGCCAGCCGTTCAGCCAGATCCTGGTAATGCTCCGGATGTCCTCGGGAGACATCCGAGCGGGTCACCTGGATCTCGGCTCCCATCGCGCGCAACTGGGCGATCTTTTCGCCGCTCATCTTGTCAGGGACGACGAGGAGCAGCGCGTAGCCCTTGCGGAGTGCCGCCAGCGCAAGGGCAATGCCCGTATTGCCCGCGGTCGCCTCGACCAGGAGACGGGGCGGGCGGATCTCACCGCGCCCTTCGGCGGCGGCGATCAGGCCTACACCGATCCGGTCCTTGATCGACCCGCCGGGGTTCATGAGTTCGAGCTTGAGAAACAGGCGTGACCCACCGAGCTCGAATCCGTCCACCTCAAGAACCGGTGTCCGGCCAATCAGCTCCAGCAGGCTTTGATAGACTTTCATTTTCGCCTCTCGTGGTCGAGCGTGGCTGAATCCTTGCCAAACCGCTATTTTAGCAAAAGCGGGCCAGGGCCCCGGCCCTCGGTTGAAGCCCTTCTGGCGTGGGCAGCCCATCACCTGGCACCCCACCTTCCAAACCCGGAACGCGAGGCACGTCTGCTTTTGGCCGAGACACTCGGATGCTCCAAGGCCCGCCTCTTCCGCGAGCCCCGCGAGGATGTCGAACCCGCATCTATTGTCCGCTTCGAAGCGCTCGTTCTGAGGCGGGGGCGCGGCGAGCCGCTCGCCTACCTCACTGGGCATCGGGAGTTCTGGTCGCTCGATTTCCGGGTCAACCGGCACACGCTCGTCCCGCGCCCGGAGACCGAAGCCCTGGTCTCCGCGACATTGCGCATCATCCCGGAGCAGGATCAGGCCGGCCGACTGCTCGATCTCGGCACCGGGTGCGGCACGCTGGCGATCACGCTGGCGCGCGAGCGCCCCAGACTCGAAATCTGGGCGACCGAACAGAGCCCGGAAGCGCTCACGGTCGCCCGTGAGAATGCCCGTGCGCTCGGCACGCCCTCGATCGAGTTTCGTGCCGGAGACTGGTTCGAACCCCTACCCCAGGGCATCGTATTCGACTGGATCGTCTCAAATCCGCCCTATCTTCCCGATGGCGATCCTGCGCTCATGGGCGACGGTGTCTCTTTTGAACCGCGTGCGAGCCTCGTTTCGGGCCCGACCGGGCTCGAAGCCCTGTGCCGGATCATCGAAGGCGCACCCCGCCGGCTTCGGCCAGGAGGCTGGCTGATCATCGAGCACGCGCCTAGCCAGTCCGGGGCGCTCGTGAGCCTCCTGGGCAGCTCCGGCTGGCAGGCAGTAGACGGGTACCGGGATCCGGCCGGAGAGCGGCAGGGCACGATCGCCTGCTGGCCGGGACCCTGAGTCCCCTCCGGAGATCCCGGGGTCGACTTCGCGTTCCGGGGTCCCGGGCTCTCGGCCTCCTAACCGTGCCGCATGAGCAACGGGAACAGGGCCTCGACTCCCTTGGCGATGAACTCCACCCCGATCGCCGCCATGATGAGACCCATGATCCGGGTGAAGACGTTGATGCCGGTGCGTCCGAGCCAGCGCGCAATGTAGGGCGCGCCCCTTAGACAGCACCAGGTAATAAAGACACTGAGGACGATAACCGCGACTTCGCCGAGCGCATAGAGCAGAGAGGAGTGCTGTTGCGAGTACAGGATGACCGTGCTGATGGCACCAGGACCCGCGAGGAGCGGAATGCCCAAGGGAACCACGGCGATGTTTTCCTTGACGCTGGAATCCTCGATCTCTTCTTCCGTCTGTTTCACGGCACTGGTTTTCGCCTGCAGCATGGCCAGTGCCATGAGGAGAATCAGGAGTCCGCCCGCGATCCGGAACGAGGCGATGCTGATGCCGAAAAACCCGAGCAGGGCATCCCCACTGAAGAAGCTGACCAAGAGCACGGCGAGCACCGTGAGGGCGGCATTTCGCGCGGTGCGATTGCGTTGGCGCTCGATCTGGGTCTGGGTGAGATTGATGAAGATCGGGATGGCACCGATCGGATTCAAGAGTGCAATCAGGGCCGTGAATGACTTGAGATAGATCTCGGTGATGTTCATGTCCCGTCCCGAACCCGGCGCGCCTGACCTTGTCATAATATCAGGTATGTCCGACACCCCGATCCGCTACCTCCGCCAGACCGTGCTCGGCGACTGGGGAGCGGCCGGACAGGAACGGATCCGACAGGCGCGTGTGCTCCTCGTGGGGCTCGGCGGTCTCGGTGGCACGGTCGCCCTCTATCTCGCCGGTGCCGGAGTCGGAACCCTCCTGCTCAACGATTTCGACCGGGTCGATGAGACCAACCTCCACCGTCAACTTCTTTTTGCAGAACGCGACGTGGGCCGGCTCAAGGTCGAAGCCGCTGCATCCTGCCTTTGCGCCCATAACCCTGACTTGACCCTCGAGATGCTGCCCGTGCGTCTGGCTCCCGCGGCCCTGGAACAAGCCGTCCGATCGGTGAATCTGGTCGTTGACGCGAGCGACAATTTTGAGACCCGCGATCAGGTCAACCGAACCTGCCATCGCCTGGGGCGGCCACTCGTGAGCGGCGCCTGCATCCGCTACGAAGGGCAGTTTGCGGTGTTCGATTTCCGTGATCCGGCGAGCGCCTGCTATACCTGCCTTTATCCGGAACCCGATGTACCGGGATTTTTCGAGAGTTGTTCCGTGAATGGCATTTCTGGCCCCGTGGCTGGGATCATCGGAAGCCTCGAGGCCCAGGCGGTCCTTGATCTCCTCCTCGCGCACCCGAGTCCCTGGCCAGGTTTTCTGCTCCGGTTCGACGCGACCCACGGCACCTTCCGGAAAACCCGTCTCGTACGGGATCCGGGTTGCCGGACGTGCGGATCCGGCCAGCCGGAATCCACTTCCGGACCGCCGGGATGAGCGCATTCGATCGGCACAGGGACCCCCATCTCAAGGTACGGCGTGGCAATACCCACGAGCTTATCGAAGTACACGACCCGGCGCCGGACTTCCGGTGGACGTGACAGCAAGAGGTATAGTGATGTTCAAGGTTAGTGAACGACTGAAGGCCCACGGTCCTGAGGGGCCACCCGAAGTGGCCACTGGCCTCGCGCGGAATTGTGGATCATGCTTCGTCATGTCCGGCTCGTCTCGTAAATGTGGTGGAAATTCAAAGTGGGTGTAGCCTCCGAGGGGTGTTCGACCGAATGGAGCAGTCGGTGCCGCGGTCCCGGGTACGCGGGACTGACGGGGACAGCTTGGAGCTTCACAGTGCGTTGCTGCCGCGCGACCCGCGCGGATGGCCGAGGCGTACCTGGCGGCGGGGGCAGGGAGACTTCGTGGCGTGGCACCGCTGCCTACCGCGCGATGATCAATGCTGAGATCGCCGATCAGGCGCTCGTCCGCTGACAGGGATTCCTCTACCCGGGACGGCTCTCCTACCCCGGAGTGACCCAGAGCCTTGAGGAGGGCGTGGAGTGATGGTTCATATGCCTCAACAATCTACCGATGCAGTGGAAATCGATTCGGATGACCCACGGGATCGAGCGGCTGCACGAGAAGTTCACGCAGCGCATCAAGACCCCTGGGCGTTGCGCGCAATGGGACCGATCACGCTGCGCAAGGTCGATAGCGGCGAGAGGCTTCCCGTGCAGCCCAACGCACTTGACCTCACAGCCCAAGCCGTGCAACACTTAATCGGTCTGGAGATGAACCCTCAAATTCAACCGAGTTCCGGACACAACCTGGACAGGTAACTAGGCTGCGGGGAACTGCGGGCACCCACGAACACGCACTGTCCATCTTGAACCACAATTTGGAGAAGTGACGATTTTGCTCGAATTGCAGCCGACCCTCATCGGCCCAAATATCAAGCTGCGACCGCTCGTCGAAATGGATTTCAATGCGCTCAAGTCCGCAGCATCGGATCCCCTGATATGGGCCCAGCACCCGGATCCCAGCCGCGGTACCTCACTGGGCTTCGCAGCGTTCTTCGACGTTGCACTGAAGTCAAAGTGTTGCCTGGTCGCCGTAGATCGCGCATTGCAGTCTGTTATTGGCTGGTCGCGTTACAGCAACTACGAGCCGGGGAAACGGATCACGATCGGATATACCTTCCTCGTACGCAGTCATTGGGGCTCTGCAACGAACCCCGAAATAAAACGCCTGATGCTTCACCATGCATTTACGGACGTGCCGGAGGTTCTATTCACAGTTGCCCAGCATAACTTGCGATCACGCCGTGCCGTCGAGAAATTGGGCGCAGAGCTTGTGGGACAGGAAGAGACGCCGCGGTGGGGCCAGATACATGTCATCTACCGTCTGACGCCCACCCTTTGGGCGTGCCAGTCTGTTGCCGAATACGGGCCGCAATCAGTGCCATGAATGCAAATCGCCACACCGCGGTAGGTTCGTCTTCAACCCTGTCAGGTTGCACACGCTCACGCTCGATCACGGCACGGAGGGGGCTGAGCAGCACGGATCACCCGGCCCCCTGGGGGCTACCGTCTACTGGGCCTATGCCACCGATTCGGGAAACGGTGCACGAACACCAATACTCAGGGGCGGGTCCGCCAGTACGTCCCCAAGCACAGGGATCTGAGAACGGTCACCCGGAAGGAGCGGGGTCACGCCACTAGGCGCCTCCATCACCGCCCCTGAAAGCGACTGGGCTTCCGAACCCCCGATGAGATATGCTTCCACACCAGAACTTCACTCGCGGTTGCACGTCCCACTTGAACCCGCGCTCAATAATTACAGGAGAAAGATCACAATGGAGCCCGGACTGAACAATGACACGTCAAATTTCGAATGGCTGCGTTAAGGAATATCGATCTTATTGAGGCACCATCCAACCTCGGCCTCAAACCGCCCAAACCCGGGAAGCAACCCGGCGTGCGCCATGCTCCCGATGCCCTCGCAAAAGCCGGGCTCACATTAAAGCTGCAGTACTCCTCACGTCGTCGTGTTGCCGCACCCACATATCAAGCGGACGAATCTCGCGAGATCAATATCCGAAATGCCAAATCAATTGCGGCCTACACCGAGCAGCTTGCCACTGAGGTA
This sequence comes from Pseudomonadota bacterium, assembly GCA_021852325.1. Classification (GTDB taxonomy): domain Bacteria; phylum Pseudomonadota; class Gammaproteobacteria; order JAKAQQ01; family JAKAQQ01; genus JAJZNM01. The sequence continues at coordinate 12,800 of JAJZNM010000110.1, read as the reverse complement.
ACCCGATCGTTGATCAATAAGAGATTTCCACTGATGATCGGAGGGGATTGCAGCATCCTGCTGGGTCCGGCCGTTGCCCTGAGACAAAGAGGAAGATATGGCTTGCTCTTTATTGACGGGCACACCGACTTCTTTTTACCGGAACAATCGTCCACGGGTGGAGCAGCTGGCATGGATCTCGCTCTGGCCACGGGGTGGGGCCCTGATTTGTTATCTAACATCAAGAACTTGGGGCCCTATTTCCGTACGGAAGATGTTTTGCTTCTCGGCAATCGCGATTATTCTGAAAGGCCCGTTGCCAATATTCCTAAACCTGAGCAGTCAGGAATGGACTATTGTGACCTAGACAAATTGCGCGCCGCGGGTGTTGTTCCTGCCGCACAAGCACATATAGACACCCTCAATCAAAAGCCGACAGACGGATTCTGGATCCATTTGGACGTTGATGCGCTTAACGATTCAATCATGCCCGCCGTGGATTCACCGCAGGCAGACGGTCTATCATGGGACGAAATCACCGCAATCCTTGGGTACGCGCTCAATACGGGTCGGGCGATTGGAATGGAGATTACAATTTTCGATCCTGACCTGGATCCGGATGCTTCGCTCGCAACGATATTGTCCAGCCAGATTGCAGCATGGCTGAGTTGATCCTCGTTTCCACTCGCTTCTCGAGAAGTGCGACCTGGGGAAGGGGTTCTTCGAGCCGGTGCACAGGCACCTCCAAGCCCGAGGCATGGTCGATGCCACGATCCTCTCGGCGGCCTACTCGACCCAGTACCGAAACCGGACCCGTGATCCCGACAGATACCAGATCCGGAAGGGACAACAGCGGTATTTGAGGATGCAGACTCATGCCGGTGTCGACTCGAAGACCCAACGGGTCCACAATTGTGCCGCTGACGCGCGGGCAGGCAGTTTGCTCATGAATATCGGGGGCACTTCCGACCGTCCTTAGGACTCCGGTCTGCGTTTTTTCTCGATCAAGGCATTGAGGAGCTGGGGACTCGCCTGACCACGGGTCGCCTGCATCACCTGCCCGACAAAAAATCCGAGCAGCTTGTCGCGTCCCGCACAGTACTCAGCCCACTGCTCCGGATGAGCAGCAATGACGGCGTCGATCACGGACTCCAGAGCGCCCGTGTCGCTGAGTTGCCGGAGGCCTTTCTGGTCGATGACGGCATCCGCTGTACCCCCTCCGCCCCACATGGCTTCGAAAACCTCTTTCGCCATTTTTCCGGAGAGCGTTCCGTCCACGATCCGGGCGAGGAGTCCGGCCAACTCGTCTGCGGAAACCGGCGCCGCCTCGATCTCCAAGTGATCCCGATTGAGCCCGGCCAGAACCTCGCCCATCACCCAGTTGGCCAAGATCTTGGGGTCGAGGGTGCGCGCCCTCATGCCGGTCTCAAAATAGTCTGCAAGCGCGCGGGACTGGGTGAGCACGGTCGCATCATAGGCACTGAGCCCATAGGACGCCATGAATCGATCCCGTTTGGCGCGTGGCAACTCGGGCAGGCTCGAGGCGATCGTCTGGATCCAGGGTTCGTCGAGAACGAGCGGCAGGAGATCCGGATCCGGGAAATAGCGGTAGTCATGGGCATCTTCCTTGGTCCTCAACGGCCGGGTTTCGCGCCGGTTGGGATCATAAAGTCGGGTTTCCTGGATGATCGTCCCACCGTCTTCATGGACCTCTGTCTGTCGCTCGATCTCGAATGCAATCGCCTGTTCCACAAACCGGAACGAGTTGAGATTCTTAATCTCGGTCCGGGTAGCGAGTTCGCGCTGCCCGTGCGGACGCACCGAGACGTTCGCATCACAACGGAACGAGCCCTCCTGCATGTTGCCATCGCAGATCTCGAGATAGCGCACCAGGGTATGCAGGCACTTGAGATAGGCCACGGCCTCTTCAGCCGAACGCAGATCCGGTTCCGAGACGATCTCGAGAAGCGGGGTACCGGCACGGTTGAGGTCGATGCCCGTCGCGTCCGGGAACAGGTCGTGAACCGACTTCCCGGCATCTTCTTCGAGGTGGGCACGCGTGATCCCCACCGGCTTCACGGATCCATCCTGGAGCACCACCTCGAGTCCTCCACCCGTCACGATCGGCCGGTCGTACTGGCTGATCTGGTACCCCTTGGGGAGATCCGGGTAAAAGTAGTTCTTGCGGGCAAACACCGACTGGCGCCCGATGGTGGCACCGATCGCGAGCCCGAATCGTACAGCCAGTTCGACCGCTTTCCGGTTGAGCACCGGCAGCACGCCGGGATAACCAAGGTCGATGCGACCGGCCTGCGTGTTCGGTTCCGCGCCGTAGCGGGTCGGGGTCGAGGAGAAAATCTTGCTCTCGGTCGCAAGTTGCGCATGCACTTCAAGCCCGATCACGGCCTCCCATTTCATGGGCCGGACGCCTCGAACCCGGGCGGTGCGAGGGTATGCCACTCGGTCGCGCCCTGGAACGCTTGGGCCGCAGCCAGCATCAAGCCCTCGTTGAAATCCCCGCCGATGAGGTGCAATCCGATTGGCAGTCCCCGGACGAATCCGGCCGGAATCGAGAGTGCAGGCAATCCGGCCAGGTTGACCCCGATCGTGTAGATGTCGTTGAGATACATGGTGAGCGGATCTTCGGTCTTTTCACCCAGACGAAAGGCGGGCGTGGGGGTGGTCGGCCCGGCCAGAAGGTCCACCGTGGAGAGCGCCTGGATGAAATCCTCGCGGATGAGCCTCCGGACCCGTTGGGCCTGGAGGTAGTAGGCGTCGTAGTATCCATGGGAAAGCACATAGGTTCCGATCAGGATCCGGCGCTTGACTTCAGTCCCAAAACCTTCGCTGCGCGAGCGACGGTAGAGCGTCGCGAGATCCTGTACGCCCTCTGCCCGGTGTCCGAAACGCACCCCGTCGTAGCGCGCGAGGTTCGAGGAACATTCGGCTGGAGCCAGCACATAATAGGCCGGGACCGAAAGCGCGAGATGGGGCAGCCGGATTTCACAAAGCCTTGCGCCGAGCCGTTCCATCACGCGCAGCGCATCGCGGATCCGTGCTCCCACCTCGGGATCAAGCCCGGTGTCGAAACAGTCTTCGAGGATCCCGATACGGAGCCCGCGTATACCCTCGGCAAGCTGTGCGACATAGTCGGGTACGGGCCGGTCCGCTGAGGTCGAGTCGCGCCCATCGTGTCCGGCCATCGCCCGGAGCACCCAGGCGGCATCCTCCGCCGAGCGGGCCAGGATCCCGGCCTGGTCGAGACTCGAGGCGAAGGCGATCATGCCGTAACGAGAGACACGGCCATAGGTTGGCTTGAGGCCCGTCACTCCGCACAGGGCCGCGGGTTGGCGGATGGATCCGCCGGTATCCGTACCGGTGGCAACCGGAACCAGCCCTGCAGCCACGGCTGCAGCAGAACCGCCCGACGACCCACCGGGAACCCGTTCGAGATCCCAAGGGTTACGAACCGGGCCAAAATAGCTCGTCTCGTTGGACGAACCCATGGCGAACTCGTCCATGTTGGTCTTGCCGAGTAGCACGCATCCGGCATCGGCCAGTCTTTCCACGACCGTCGCATCGTAAGGGGGGACAAAGCCCTCCAGCATGCGCGACCCACAAGTGGTGCGCACATCCCGGGTCACGAAGATGTCCTTGTGGGCGATCGGCAGGCCCGCGAGCACGCCGGGATCGGCCTTGGGGGCCTCAGCTCGCGGGGGAGGATCGAGTACCGTGATGAAGGCGTTGAGGCGGTCGTTGAACGCATCGATCCGCTCACGGTAATACCGGGCCACCCGGCCGGGGTGATTCCGGGCCACCTCAAGAAGCGCGTGCACGCCCGGTTTCATTCGATCACTCTCGGAACGAGGTAATAGCCGGATTCCGTCCGCGGGGCATCGCGCTGATACCGTTCGCGGTCGACCGGCTCGGCGACCACATCGGCCCGGAGTGGCTGGCTAAGCTCAAGGGGGTGGGTCAGGGGTTCGACCTCGTCGGTTGCACCGTTCTCAAGCTGGCGGACGAAATCGAGGATCCGGGCGAGTTCGCCACCCAACCGCTCGCGCTCTTCCCGACTGATGTCGAGGCATGCCAGGGCAGCCAGCTTGTCCAGCTCAGAAGGTGAAAACGTCATGGGATGCCTTCAAGGCCAAGGGGCATCATTCTAGCAAGTCTTGCGTCCCGTGAGGGCGATTGCTAGAGTATGCATCTTGGCTTCCTCACCCCATGCAGCCGCCTCATGCTTTCCCGCCTGACCCGATATTTTTCGACCGACCTGTCCATCGACCTGGGCACCGCCAACACGCTCATCTATGTCCGTGGCCAGGGCATCATCCTGAATGAACCTTCGGTCGTCGCGGTCCGGGAAGAATCGGATCACGGATCGCGCAAGATCGAAGCCTATGGAGTCGAGGCGAAGCTCATGCTGGGGCGCACGCCAGGGCATATCACGGCGATCCGCCCCCTGAAAAACGGCGTCATCTCCGATTTCACCCTGACTGAGCAGATGCTCAAGCACTTCATCCGCAAGGCCCAGAGCCAGAGCTGGATGCACCTCAGCCCGCGGGTTGTCGTCTGTGTCCCGTTCGGTTCGAATCCGGTCGAACGACGCGCCATCATGGACTCCGCGCACGGCGCAGGGGCTCGGCAGGTCTATCTCCTCGAGGAACCGGTCGCCGCGGCGCTCGGCGCCGGGCTTGCGATCCATGAGGCCAAGGGCGCCATGGTCCTCGACATCGGTGGCGGGACCTCCGAGGTGGCCGTGATCTCCCTCAACGGCATCGTCTTCGCGCAATCGGCCCGCATCGGGGGTGACCGCTTTGATGAAGCGATCCAGCAATACATCCGCAGGAACTACAACATCCTGATCGGCGAGGCCACCTCCGAACGGATCAAGATCGAGATTGGATCGGCGTTCCCGAGCCAGGAAGTGCGCGAGTTCGAAGTGCGGGGACGCAGCCTCTCGGAAGGCATTCCGCGGAGTTTCGTGGTCAACAGCAACGAAATCCTCGAAGCGCTTCAGGAGTCCCTGAGCGGGGTGATCGATACGATCCGCCAGACGCTGGAACAGACCCCCCCGGAACTCGCGGCAGACATTTCCGAACGCGGGATCGTGCTAAGCGGCGGTGGAGCGCTCTTGCGGGATATCGACAAGCTCATCACCGAGGAAACTGGCATCCCGGTCATCATCGCCGAGGATCCCATGACCTGCGTGGCCCGGGGTGGGGGCCGCGTACTCGAAATGCTCGAAGCGACCGGCCGGATACCGATACCCTTGTCCAACACCCGATGAGCCATGCGCCTCCGACCATTCCGGCGTCGGTCTGAACGCAGCCTCTTCCACCATCAGTCGTACCCTGAACTCAGGTTCGCCATCGCCGTGGTGGTGTCCCTCGCACTCCTCATCCTGCGTCACGGGACACCACTCGGATCGTCGCTCGCCCAAGTTGCCGTGGAGACGGGCGGCGCGGTTGAACAACCGGTTTCCAATGCCCTGCAGTTCCTCGGGTCGATCGGGCCCGCACTCCATACCCGAGCCCACCTCCTCCATACGAATGCGGCGCTGAGGCAGAGAATCCTGCGTCTCCGGGCCAGCCTCGCGGCCGAAGAGCCCCTCGTCTTCCAGAACCGCCGTCTCAAAGCCTTGCTCGGCAGGATCCAAAGTATCCATCAGCCGTTCCGGATGGTCCGGGTACTGCGCATCGATCTCGATCCTTACCGGCAGGAAGTGGTGATTGACGGCGGCCGGAAGGCTGGGATCTTAAGCGGGGATGCAGTCATCGATGCCCAAGGCCTCGTGGGGCAGGTCGGGAGCGTGACGGCCCACCTCGCCCGGGTGCTTCTGATCACCGACCCGAGCGAGATGGTGCCGGTCGAAGTGGCTGCAACTGGGCTTTTGACCTTCAGCATCGGCACCGGGATCCCGACTCGGCTTCGCCTGCCCTATCTACCCAATGACACCCGCGTCCGGGTCGGCCAGTTGCTCATCACCTCGGGCCTCGGTGGCCATTACGCCTACGGTTTCCCGGTTGCTGTCATCACGCATGTCACCTTGCGCCCGAACCGGTCCTTCGCCCGGGTTTACGCCCGTCCGCTCGCGGCCATCTCGGAGGATCGTGAGCTTTTAGTGCTCATCCGCAAGCACCCGCCACAAGCCCACCCGGCTCCCGGGAAGGCTTCCCGCAAGATACAACGGGGCCCGGGTCGTTGAACGCCTTACGATCCTACAGCATCATCGTGGGCACGCTCATCGGTGCCATCGTGCTGTCGATTTTGCCCTTCCCGCACTGGTATGAGGTGGGCCGGCCGCTCTGGCTGCCACTCGTCGGGTGTTATTGGTGCCTGGCCGCTCCCCGTCGCATGGGCATTCTCACCTCTTGTCTCACCGGTTTCGTGTTCGATGCCGCCCGTGCCAGCCCGCTCGGGGAACATGCGCTCGCCTTGTCGGTCATTGCCTATGTGATCCAGCGATACCACCTCCAGATCCGAACCCTCCATCTCGGGCAGCAAATGCTCACGCTGGGCGGGATTTTCGCGGTTTACGAATTCCTCATCCTCTGGATCAACGGAATCACCTCAAAACCCGGGCCACTGCTCCCCTATGCCCTGCCGATCGTGGTGAGTGTCTGTCTCTGGCCGCCGGTCTTCATCGGCCTCAGGTCCATCCGGCGCCGCTACCGTGTGCATTGAACCATGAGCGAATCGGCACCCCTCAAGAACCCTGTCCAGGAATACCGGATCTTCCGCAGGCGGTTGCTCGTGGCCATCGTGATCGGCGTGGCCCTGGTCCTCGCCTTGGCGGTCCGCCTGCTCGTCCTCCAGATCTGGGAACACCCCTACTATGACGCGCTGGCACTGGGCAACCGGATCCGGACACTCCCGATCAACCCCCCGCGCGGCATCCTCTATGACCGGAACGGCATCGTGCTCGCGGAAAATGTGCCCAGTTTCGAACTCGTGATCCACCGGGATGATATCCGGAACCTGAAAGACACGCTTCACCGGATCGAATCCATCGTCCCGATCCGGCACCAGGATTTGCGCCTGTTCTGGCAGCTCGTGCGGGTGGAGCCCGCCTACGAACCGGTCCCCCTGCAACGCGACCTTAGCACCGCGAGCGTGGCCCGCCTTGCGGTCAATCTGGATCGCCTGCCGGGCGTGAGCATCCGTGCCCATCTCAAGCGTTTTTACCCTCTGGGGCCAATCGGCGCACATCTACTGGGATATGTGGGCCCGATCCATTCGGGAGAGCTGCGCCGGAATCCCGGCCATCTCTACAACGCGGAATCCGATGTCGGACAGGATGGCTTCGAGGAAAGTTACGAAAACCTGCTCTACGGAATCCCGGGCGTTCGTGAGGTGGAAGTCAACGTGCAGGGACGCCTCGTGCGCGTGGTTCGGACCCGGCCACCGGTACCCGGCGACTCGGTCTATCTCACGATCGACGCCCGGCTTCAGGCCCTCGCACACGAACTGCTCGGCCACAATGCCGGTGCCGTGGTCGCCTTGGACCCCCATACGGGCGGGATCCTCGCCATGGCGAGCACCCCGAGCTTCAATCCCAACCGGTTCGTGAACGGGATCGGCGAGGCTACCTACCGGAAGCTTGCGGACAATCCGCTGCAGCCCCTGTTCAACCGAGCCCTCCAAGGGGAATATGCGCCAGCATCGACCATCAAACCGTTTCTCGCCCTCGCCGTGCTCAACGATCACGTAATCACGACGCGGACGACCATCTTTTGCCCGGGAACCTTCGTACTCCCGGGGACCACGCATGTCTACCATGACTGGCAGCCCTGGGGGCATGGGATCACCGACCTGCGCAAGGCCCTGACCCAGTCGGTGGACGTGTTCTTCTATCACATGGCGGTCGATCTTGGCATCCACCGGATCGACACGTTCCTCAGGCCCTTCGGATTCGGACAAAAACCGGAGATCGATCTGGCCGGCGCACGCGCCGGTGTCCTGCCCTCCCCGGCATGGAAGCTCAAACATACGGACCGGAGCTGGTATGAGGGCGATACGGTCATCTCGGGCATCGGACAGGGGTACTGGCTCGTGACCCCACTCCAGATGGCCGTTGCGGTGGGCACGATCGCGGCTCGGGGACACCGCTACCGTCCCCGGGTCATCCATGCGGTCATGAACCCGATGAACCACCGGATCTACCCCGTCCTGCCGGAGCCCGCACGGGTCATCCGCCTGGATCGGCCCGGACTCTGGCGGATCGTGGCGCGCGACATGGAGAGCGTGATCAAGAATCCCACAGGCACCGCACACGGCATCGACTTTGGCCTGAAATACGCACTGGCCGGGAAAACCGGCACGGCCCAGATCAGCAACCACGACCGCTCCGATTTCATGAACTATCACCTGATCCCGAAGTCCAAGCGGGACAATGCCGTCTTCATCGCCTTTGGTCCCGTTCCCCACCCCAGGATCGTGGTGGCTGTCTTCGTCCAGCACGGGGTGGCCGGGGCCCTGACCGCCGCACCCATCGCGCGCCGGATCATCGAAACCTACCTCGAAGCAGAAGGGATCCCGCCACATCGGGATCCGTACCGGAGCCTCGAGCGGGATCCCAGACCCTGACCCGGCAGGAGCCATGGCTCGAGGGGTGCCCGCCCCGTTACGGGCTTTGGATCGCGGGCCAAGATGTGGCAAACTGGCAATGGCCCCGCCCCGGTTGCGGATTCCAATGGCCTGAAAGACCCTGATGAATGACCCCAGCGCATTTCGCCAGCACACCCCCAATCTGGGTCCGAACCTCCTCAATCGCCTGCATCTCGATGGACCGTTGCTGCTCGAACTCGCGCTGCTGTCGGGGATCGGGCTCGTCGCGCTTTACGGAGCCGATCACGGACAGCTCACACTGGTCTTGAAGCAGCTGATCCGGATTTTGCTCGGGTTTGCGGTCCTCATTGCCGTGGCCCAGCTGCCCCCGGTCTACTACCGCCTCGCGGCGCCCTGGCTCTACCTCATGGCGCTGATCCTCCTCGTCGCCGTGCTCGCGTTCGGGCAGCGGAGCCTCGGCGCGCAACGCTGGCTGGATCTCGGATTCGTACGCCTGCAGCCCACGGAACTCATGCTGCTCGCGCTGCCGCTCATGCTGACCCGCCATCTGTCGAATCACACCCTCCCGCCCGACTGGCGTACCGTCGCCACCTCCTTCCTGTTCATCGCGATGCCCCTCGCGCTGATTCTCAAGGAACCGGATCTCGGCTCAGCCCTCCTGATCGGCGTGATCGGCATCTTCTGCCTGTTCGTCTCCGGTCTCAACTGGCGTTATCTCGCGCTCGGTCTCGTGATCCTCTGCGCCGTAGCCCCCGTGGCCTGGCATTTCATGCACCAGTACCAGAAGGAACGGATTCTGATCTTTCTCAACCCCGAACGCGATCCCCTGGGTGCGGGCTACCACATTATCCAGTCGCAGATCGCCTTGGGCTCAGGGGGGCTTTTCGGACAGGGCCTTCTGCACGGCAGCCAGACTCAGCTCGATTTCCTGCCTGAAAGCACCACCGATTTCATCTTTGCGGTGATCGGCGAGCAGTTCGGATTCCTCGGCGCACTCGCGCTGGTCGCGATCTTCCTGCTCGTGATCCAGCGCATCCTGCGCTCGGCCACCCGCATGTCGAGTCATTTTGGCCGGCTGTGGGCCGCCTCGATGGCATTCATGACTTTCCTTTACGTCGTGGTCAATGTCGGCATGGTCTCAGGCCTCCTGCCGGTCGTGGGCGAGCCCTTGCCGCTCGTGAGTTTTGGCGGCTCGTCCGTGGTCACCCTGATGGCCGGTTTCGGCCTGGTGATGGGACTCGAGCATCACCAGGCCACTTCCTGGAGCCTTTAGGATGACCCAATCCTTGCGCGTGGCGATCACCGCCCTTCTCCTTGGAGGTTTCTTGACGGGAGCCGTTGGTGCCGCGCCCCCCGTCTTCCCGCCAGCGCGCGTCAACCGTTTCATCGATCACATGGTCAGGACCCACCACTTCGGACATGAGGAGCTCGTAGCGTGGTTCCGGAAGATCAAGCCCCTGCCTAGCGTACTTCGACTCATGCACCACCCGCTCGAGGCCCTGCCCTGGACGGCCTACCGGAGACTCCTCGTCACCCCGGCCCGCATCGATGCGGGGAAAACCTGGATGGCCCGTCACCGCGACGCCCTGGTGTCGGAAGAAGAGCACGAAGGTGTCCCGGGAGCTGTGATCGCCGCCATCATCGGCATCGAGACCGACTACGGCCAGGACATCGGCAACATTCCGGCCTTTGCGAGTCTCGCCACGCTTGCCTTCGGTGATCCCTCCCGCGCCCCGTTCTTCCGTCACGAATTGAGTGGTTTCTTGCGCCTGTGCCGGAGGAACCATTACAACCCGCTCGCGATCCGCGGCTCCTACGCCGGGGCGCTCGGCATCCCGCAATTCATGCCGACCACCTACCTCCGCTATGCGACCGGGCTCCTCCACCATCCTCCTCCCAATCTGTTCGTGAGCAGCAGCAGTGCGATTGACAGCGTCGGGCGTTTCCTCAGCGCCAAAGGCTGGCTCAAGGGGCAGCCGGTTGCCCTCGAGGCGGTCCTCACCCCGGACCATGCACCTCCGGCCCCCGGGCTGATCGGCGTCCCCTGCCATCCGCATGCGCTCCATCGTGCGGGGCTTCTCTTCACCCATCAGGTGGGGCGGGACACCTGGGTCACCCTGGTCGCCTTGAAAGGCGCCTTTGAGACCCATTACTGGGTCACACTGCCCAACTTTCAGGCCCTCATGGCCTATAACCCGAGCATCGATTATTCGATGGCGGTTTTCGAACTTGCGCTCGCACTCCAACCTGCCTCCTGACGGTGCGCTCACGAGGCTCCTCCTGGCGCTCCTCCTCGTCGGGCTCGTCACGGGCTGTGCCCCCTTCCCCACCCGCTCGAGCGCCATCCCGGCGGGCGCATCCCGGCAATCCTACGTGGTCGATGGGCGGCGCTACCGCGTGCTCACGAGCGCCCTGGGGTACCGGCAGCGCGGCATCGCCTCCTGGTATGGACTCCATTCGGTCGGACTCCCGACCGCAAGCGGCCTGCCCTACAACCCCAACGCCATGACGGCAGCCAGCAAGATCCTGCCGCTCGGAACCTGGGTCCGTGTGACCAACCTGGTCAACGGCCGCCAGGTCGTCGTCCGCATCGATGACCGGGGTCCCTTCGTCCGGCACCGGATTATCGACCTATCCTACGCCGCGGCGCGCGCGCTCAACATGATCGTGCGGGGCACGGCGCTCGTCGAGGTCCGGAGCATCCCGCGACCAGCGCTGCCCCAGACGGCCGCATTTGCCCTGGCACCCCCGCCGCTCGCCCACAATCCCCTCGGGCATCCGCCCCGGATGTACCTCCAGATCGGTGCGTATGCCCGGCGCGCCGAGGCCCTCACGCTGGAGTTGCACTTCATGCATCTCGGGATCCGTCCGCTGCGGCTCTTCCCCCTCCAGCGAAAGGGCCGGGTCCTCTATGTCCTCCAGGTGGGGCCCCTGGCCCACGTCCGGGAACTTGACCAGCTGTCCGACCGTCTTACCACCATGGGCTACCCGAGAACCGAAGTCATCATCCGGTGAGGTCCACTGGGACCTGACCACCCCGGGGCGCGGTACAATTCAGCGCTCCCGCAACCGCTTTCTGGAGACCTGGCGTTGAAAAAGCTACTCTGCTCGACACTGGCCATCTTTGCGCTGGCCCAGGCACCGGCCGTCTTCGCCGGCTTTCCGATTCCTCCCGCCCCCACCTTCAACGCCAAAAGCTGGGTGCTCCTCGATGCGCGCACCGGACAGATACTCGCCCAAAGCCACGAGAACCAGCATCTCGCCCCGGCCAGCCTCACGAAGCTCATGGTGGCCTATATCACCTTCACGGCGCTGCACTCTGGCGCCATCCATCTCCATGAGCGCTTCACCATCTCGACGGCGGCCTGGCGGACAGGCGGTTCCCGCATGTTCCTGATGCCGGGCACCCAGGTCAGCGTGAACGACCTCCTCAAGGGTCTGATCGTCGACTCCGGAAACGATGCCGCGGTGGCCCTGAGCCAGGCCATCGCCGGTACCCGGGGTTCGATGGTCGGGCTCATGAACCGCTATGCACGCAAACTCGGACTCCACAATACGCACTACGAGGATGTCGACGGCTTGCCCGCGCCTGACCACTACAGCAGCGCGCTCGACATCGCGCGCCTGTCCCGGGCGATCATCCGGCAGTATCCGGCCCTCTATCACCGTTATTTCGCCATCAAGACGTTTACCTGGGATCACATCACCCAGAATAACCGGGTCTCGCTGCTCTGGATGGACCCCTGGGTCGATGGACTCAAGACGGGCTATACCGAGCAGGCCGGGTACTGCATGGACGCCTCCGGCCACCAGGACGGGATGCGGCTCATCGCCGTTGTGATGGGAGCCCCATCCTGGAATGCACGGGTCAACGATGCACAGGCCCTGCTCAACTGGGGATTCAGCTTCTACCACGATCACCGCCTCTATGGCGCGAAACAACCGCTCGCCAAGATCCCGGTCTGGATGGGATCCCATGATCAGGTCGCGGTCGGGCTGGCCCGGAGCCTCTGGGTGAGCGTGCCGAGGCTTGACTACCGCTCGCTCCGGATCCAGATGAAGCTCCCGAAACGCTTGACCGCCCCGTTCGGTCCGAATCCGGCCATCGGCAGCCTCCGGGTCATCCTGCATGGCCGCCTGCTCGTCGCCCGAAACCTCTACCCCCTTCGGGCCGTGAAAAGGGGCAGCTGGTTCCACCGCTTGATCGACAGCATCGAAGAGGCTTTCTGAACATGTCGAGCGGCTGGGGC
>JAJZNM010000156.1 GCA_021852325.1 Pseudomonadota bacterium | reverse complement strand
ATCTGCCGGGAGTCCCTCGCGGAAGTCGGTTCCCGGCCGAATGCGGGCTCGTTCCACGAAACGGTCGAGAGCTACCTGACGCTGCGCCGTCTCATCCTTCCCCGGAACGAGGATCCGGCCACGGGCCCCATCACCCGGATCCTCGACTGGGCAATGCTCGAGGAATGTGCCCGGCATGACCGGGAAAGCATGCCGGCCGGGTTCATCGAATCCGTGTTCGAGGCGATCCATCATCTGCACCGGGATTCCAAGACCCAGACACTGCTGCAGGAGTTTTGCGAGATCACGGTCGCGCGAACCGGCCTGCCGCTCGCCTGGATCGCCCTCCGGTCGAGCGACGATCCGATGGCGCTCACCATCGAGGCACGGGCGGGCACGGCTTTGGCCTATCTCGATACTCTGCGCGTGAGCCTCAATCCGGAAGAGCCCTGGGGGCGGGGCCCGGTCGCGACGGCGATCCGTACCGGTGAGATCCAGGTGGTCCAGCGGGCCGGCCAGAATAAACAGTTCAGGCCCTGGCACAAACTCGCCCGACAAAACGGGCTCGCGAGCATGACCGCCCTGCCGATCCGGGTACACGGAGCGCTCGTCGGTGCATTGGCGGTCTACGCACACACGGAGAACTTCTTCACGGATCCCCGGGTCCAGGTGGTCAAGGAGCTTTCTACTGCGCTCAGCCTCAAGCTCGAGGAGCACACCCGGGAAGAACCTTCGCGCCGGCTGCTCAGGCTCTACCGGGCCATGTACGCCATCAATGAACTCGTCACCCGCCACCGGCCATTCGAAGAACTGATGGCCGAAGCCTGCACCCTCGCGGTCGAGGAAACCGGGCTCAGGCTCGCCTATATCGTCAAGATCGATCCCGCGAAGTACACCCCCCTGATCCTCCATGCGGCAGGGGCGGCCCGGGGATTTCTCGACGGACTCGTCTTCGACCTCACCCCGGGGCATCCGGATTCCGGGATCAGTGCGCTCGTCACGGCCTCCCGTCACCCCGTCCTCGTGAACCGGTTCCTTGAGGATCCACGCTTCAGTCGCTGGGAGGCCCGCCTCCGGGCACATGGACTCGCCTCCGGAGCCGCCTACCCGATCCTCGCCCAAGCCGATGCCGTCTGGGGTGTCATGGTATTCCTCGCCGGTGAGGCGGATTACTTCGATCCGGATCTCGTCGAGCACCTGGCCAGCATCACCCGCAATCTGAGCCTCGTGATCGAAGACGAATCCCGCCAGGCCCGCCTCGGTCGCGTGGAGCGGTTCTATTCGGTTTTGGCCGAAATCAGTGCCTTCCTCGCGACTGACCCCCCCGCCGGCGCATTGATCCAGAAAGCCTGCACCCTCGCGAGCGCCGCGGCTGACCTGCCGGTCGCCTACGTCACCTTGATCGACCCCAGGACCGAGACCGTGCATCTCGAGGCTTTTTCCGGGCGGGACAGCGGATCCATCCAGCGTGTTCCGATCTCGGTCGATCCCGGACGCCCTGAAGGGCAGGGGATCACCGGGATCGTCTACCGCACACGTCTCCCGCGGATCGTCGATCTCGGCGATCCTCAGTCGATTGGATCGGTGTGGCTGTCAGATTCCGAGCGCCGGACACTTGCCGCGATCGCCGGCTTTCCGCTGCTCGTCGGAAACGAGTGCCAGGGGGTGTTCGGACTCGGCGCGGCAATCGCCGGGTTTTTCGATCCCGAACTCTGCGGACTCCTCGAGCGGGTGGCCGAGATTCTCAGCATCGGGCTTGGACGCAACCAGGAAAAGACCGAACGCATCCGCTTCGAAAACCTGTACCACGCCCTCGCGGATGTCTACCGCCTGGTGGCCCGGAATCCCAAGCCGGAACTCCTCTACCGGGAGATCTGCGAGAACCTGCTCCAGCTGAATGACCTGAGCGGAATCAGCATCTACCAGGTCCTCGAGCAGCCGGGCGAACCGGACCCGGCAACATCCGCCACCGGGCCCGAACTCGCCCCGACCACGATCACGAGTCCGACCGAGCAGGTGGACCTGCCGGATTGCTGCCGTGACCTCGCCCGTCTTGCGGTCGAGCGGCATGAGCCCGTCTTTGCCGGCATGCCCGAGGCCCAAAATCTGCCAAGGACCCTGGCCGAGGCACTCGAGGGCGCCGGGCTCAGGGAGGCGTGCGCATTTCCCGTGGTGCACCGGGGCCGCACGCTTGCGGTGCTCGTGGTCACGAGCCGGGAAGCCGGATATTTCAAGTCCGCCACGACCACACGCCTGTACCTCCAGGTTTGCGAAGCGATGTCCCTGGCCTTGGCCGAATACGAGCGCGAGCAGGAACTCCGCTTGATGGCGTTCACCGATTCCATGACCCATCTGCCCAACCGCAACCTCTTTTCCGACCGTCTGGACAGTGCCCTGATTCAGGCTGAACGCACGCAGGCGATTGTCGGTGTCGGGATTCTCGACATCGACCACTTCAAGGAGATCAATGACCGTTTCGGGCACGATGCCGGAGATGCCGTGCTCGCGACCACCGCCCGCAGGCTCGAGGCCGCGCTCAACCGCGAAAGCACGGCCGCAAGGCTCGCGGGGGACGAGTTCGGTCTCGTCCTGATCGGTCTCAGCACGGAGACCGAAATCACGAGCATTCTCGAGCGCCTGCGCAACGAGCTCTCCCAGCCGATCCGTTATCGCGAATCCCTGTTGCCGATCACCGTGAGCGTCGGCGTCACCCTCTATCCCCAGGACCGGGTTTCCGCGCGGACGCTCCTGCGTCACGCCGACCTTGCCCTCTACCGCGCCAAGGCCCGTGGACGCAATGCCTGGGCGCTCTTCGAGGAGCATTTTGAGCGCCTGCTCGAATCCCGTCTGACACTGCAGAGCCACCTCAAGACGGCCCTTCAATGCGCGGAGGTGGAATCACACCTCCAGCCCATCATCGATCTCGAGAGCGGGAAGGTGGTGGGCGCTGAGGCCTTCGCCCGCTGGAACGGCTACTCGACCGATAAAAACGCCAGTGCCGACTGGCTCACCACGATCGAGGACGACCCCTCCCTTCTCCTTGAGACCGGGCGCTACCTGCTCCATGCACTCGGGCGCGAGCTGGAGCATCTCGACCGGCAGGACGTCACGATCCCGCTCAGCCTGAACGTCAACCTGCGCTATCTCCTGTCTCCCCACTTTACCGAGGATATCCAGCGCTGGATGCGGGATTTCGGCCCCTACGCGGGCCGCGTGGTGCTCGAGCTCAAGCCGAGCACGCTATTGTCGGACTGGAACCGGCTACCTTCCCTCCTCGAGGAAATCAGGCAGCACGGCATCTCGATCCTGCTCGACAACTTCGGCACCTGGCCCATCTCGCTCCGCAACCTCCAGCACCTCCACAGCCGCGGAATCAAGATCGATCGGCATTTTCTTCTCGAACTCCCGAGCGATCCGCGTACCGCAAGTCTCGTGGCCGGTGCGCTGACGAGCGGTCAGGTGGGCCAATACGAAGTGACCGGTGTCGGGATCGAGACACTCGAGATCGCGGAACTCTACCTCGCCCTCGGGGGTCGGCTGGCACAGGGGTTTATCCTGGCCCCGGCCATGCCCAGCACCGAGTTCCTGAACTGGTACCGCTCGTGGCAACTGCCACCGGCGATCGAGGCCCTGAGTCAAAGGACCCGCCATGCCGGGAACCTGCCGCTACTCCTGGGACGGATCCACCACCGCTGGTACCAGCGCATCCTCGAGCAAGTGTTGCACGCCTCGGCTGCCAAGCAGAAGATCCTGCTCACGAGTCTCGACCACGAAAACTGCCCGCGCAGCCCCGAGGATCCGGATCCGGTGCGGAACAGCCTCTCCACGGAGCACGAGGCCATCCATGCGCGGCTTGCGCAAATCATCGAATCCGCCTTCCTCGGCAACCCCGATGTCTCCGCCTATCAGGCGTGGGCCCAAGCCCTTGAATCCTACGAGGCCCAGGTGGGCGCATATCTCGCAACGGCACCTCCCCCTTGAGACACGGGGCTGGAGCGGATCACAGCCAGTGACGGTCGGCAAAACTCACCCAGCGGGTTCCCCCGATCACAAAATGATCGAGCACCCGGATATCGACCAGGGCGAGCGCCTCCCGGAGCCGCTCGGTGAGCGCCCGATCCGCCTGCGAAGGCTCGGGCAACCCGGAGGGGTGGTTGTGTGCGAAGAGCACGGCGGCCGCATTGTGACGGAGCCCCTGACGGACCACCTCGCGTGGGTGCACGATGCACTGGTCGATCGTGCCGGT
>JAJZNM010000043.1 GCA_021852325.1 Pseudomonadota bacterium | reverse complement strand
CTCGGCCGGGAGCGGTTGGTGGACCCGCATCCCGGTCTCAAACTCCCTCACATCCCGATCTTTGTCCGGTGACCGAACCCGGAAGGGAGCTCAGGGGCGCCCCGTTCTCACCGATCGAGATCGAAGCGGTCCGCATCCATCACCTTGCACCAGGCAGCCACGAAATCGCGCACGAACTTGCCCTGTCCGTCCAGGCTCCCATAGACCTCGGACAACGCGCGCAACTCGGAGTGGGAGCCGAAAATGAGGTCGACGCGGGTCGCGGTCCATTTGACGGCACCTGTCTTCCGGTCGCGGCCTTCATAGAGTTCATGGGCATCCGCGACCGGCTTCCATTCGGTTTCGAGGTCGAGCAGGTTCAGGAAAAAGTCGTTGGTTAAAGCCCCGGCCCGGTGGGTCAGGACGCCGTGCTGGGTCTGGTTGAAGTTGGCCCCAAGGACGCGCAGCCCACCGACGAGTACGGTCATTTCGGGTGCCGTGAGATTGAGGAGTTGTGCCTTGTCCACGAGCAGTGCCTCTCCCGGAATCTCCCTCGACCGGTTGCTCCGGTAGTTGCGGAATCCGTCAGCAACCGGCTCCAGCACCGCAAAGGAGCTGACATCGGTCTGTTCCGGAGTGGCGTCCGTGCGCCCGGGCGTGAAGGGAACCTCAAACGCATGGCCACCCTGACGCAAGGCCTCTTCGATCCCGGAACCACCGGCCAGGACAATGAGGTCAGCCATCGAGATCTTGCGGCCTCCGGTCTTTGTGGCGGCGTTGAAATCCCGCTGGATCTTCTCCAAGGTCTTGAGAACCTTGGCCAGCCGTTCCGGCTGATTCACTTCCCAGTCTTTCTGTGGCGCGAGGCGGATCCGCGCACCGTTCGCGCCGCCCCGCTTGTCCGAACCCCGGAACGTGGATGCCGAGGCCCAGGCGGTCGAAACCAGTTCCGCAACCGAAAGACCCGAGGCTTTGACTTTCGCCTTGAGTACATCGATGTCCTGGCGGTTGACGAGCGCGTGGTCCACGGCTGGAACCGGATCCTGCCAGATCTGCACCTCGGCCGGCACCTCGGGGCCGAGGTAGCGCACACGCGGGCCCATGTCCCGATGGGTGAGCTTGAACCAGGCGCGCGCGAAGGCATCGGCAAAGGCCTGGGGATGCTCGTAGAACCGGCGCGAGATCTTTTCATACACGGGGTCTAACCGCAGTGCCAGATCCGTAGTCATCATGGTCGGAGCATGCCGCTTGGAGGGGTCATGGGCATCGGGAACCGTGCCCGCGCCCGCCCCGTTCTTGGCCGTCCACTGGTATGCGCCGGCAGGGCTTTTGGTGAGTTCCCATTCATAGCCGAACAGGGTTTCGAAGAAGCGCTGACTCCACTGGGTGGGGGTTGGCGTCCAGGTCACTTCGGGTCCGCCCCCGATCGTGTCCGGGCCCTTCCCCGAGCGGAAACTGCTCTTCCAGCCCAGTCCCTGCTCCTCGATGCTGGCGGCTTCAGGCACCGGTCCCACATGACTCACCGGGCCCGCGCCATGGCTCTTGCCGAATGTATGGCCACCCGCGATCAAGGCAACGGTCTCCTCGTCATTCATGGCCATGCGTGCAAAGGTTTCCCGGATATCCACTGCCGCCGCGATCGGGTCGGGGTTGCCGTTCGGCCCTTCCGGGTTGACGTAGATGAGGCCCATCTGCACGGCAGCGAGGGGGTTTTCCAGATCCCGTTTTCCCGAGTAACGCTGGTCATCGAGCCAGGTCTCCTCAGATCCCCAGTACACCGATTCGTCGGGTTCCCATGTGTCCACGCGCCCACCGCCGTAACCGAAGGTCTTGAAGCCCATCGACTCGAGCGCGACGTTGCCGGCGAGGACGATGAGGTCTGCCCAGGAGATCTTCCGTCCATACTTTTGCTTGACCGGCCAGAGCAGCCGCCGCGCCTTGTCCAGGTTCACGTTGTCGGGCCAGCTGTTGATCGGCGCAAACCGCTGCTGACCAGCCCCGGCGCCACCGCGGCCGTCACCGATGCGGTAGGTCCCGGCACTGTGCCAGGCCATGCGGATGAAAAACGGTCCGTAGTGACCAAAATCCGCTGGCCACCAATCCTTGGAATCGGTCATGAGCGCGGCCAGATCCTTTTTCAAGGCGTTGAAATCGAGGCTCTGGAACGCCTTGGCATAGTCGAAATCCGGCTCCATGGGATCCGATTTGGACGAGTGCTGCCGGAGGATCTCGAGGCGCAGGCGATGGGGCCACCAGTCGCGGATGCTCTGGCCGTCGCCAGCCGTATGATGCAAGGGACAACGTGCAGTTGCCATGGGCGTGATCTCGAGAGGGGTGTGGGCATAACTGTAGCGTACCCCTCAATATAGGTAAAATCGTTTGTATAGATAGTCTTCATAGAAATAATCTATAGTATAATCGTCCCATGAATGGACTGAGCCTGCGGGCGCTGGGATATGTGGTCGCGGTTGCCGATACGGGCAGCTTCACGCGGGCTGCCGAGCGTTGCCATGTCTCCCAACCCACGCTGAGCGGCCAGATCCGGAAACTCGAAACCTATCTCGCCATCCGGATCTTTGAGCGCGCGCCGCACACCGTGCGCCCGACCCGGGCGGGCGAGGCGGTGATCCCGCTCGCACGCACCATGCTGGAGGCGGCCTCTGCCATTCGCGAACGGGCCCGTGGACACCGGGAACCGCTGTCCGGCAGCTTTCAGCTCGGCGTCATCCCGACACTCGGTCCCTACCTCATCCCGCGTTTCGTGCCCGGTCTCCAGGAGCGCTACCCGAACCTCAAGCTCGTCATCCGTGAGGACCTTACGGAAAATCTGTTGCGGGCACTTGAAGCTCACGAGCTCGATGCGGTTCTTGCGGCGATCCCGGTGGGGCATCCGGACCTTGCGGTCCTGCCGCTCTTCGACGAGCCGTTCTGGCTGCTCACGCCACCGGGTCACCCGCTCGCGAAATCCCGCTCCATTACGGAGGAGAAGCTCCTCGCGGCTCCCCTCCTGCTCTTGGCCGAAGGCCACTGCCTCCGTGACCAGGCCCTGGCGCTCTGCCACCAGCATCCGGATGGAGCACAACCCCAAACCGATTTTCAGGCGTCGAGCCTCGAGACCTTGAAGCAGATGGTCATCGCCGGGTTTGGATGCACGCTGATCCCGGCACTGGCGCTCGATCCGGATGAACGGACGAACGGACGTCTCGTGGCGCGCCGGATCCGCCTGCCGGGTTCGATCCGGCGTGTGGCGCTCCTTTGGCGGTCGAGCCACCTTCAGGAAACCGACATGGCGCTTCTCGGACGATTCATCCAGCAGGCGCTCCCGCCGGAGCGCATCACCCGCCTCTAAGCCAAAACCGGTCGCGGATCCGGGGAGGGCGGATGGGCCTCGTGCCGTGATTTCGGCTTCTCAAAAAAAAGCGGCCTCCGAAGAGGCCGCTCGGAAATCACCTTGCGGGATTCAGGGCGTTACTGACTCAATGGCCAGTGGCGGACCCGCCATGAGCGTGGGGGCCTTGGAGGCATAGGCCAGCCGGTTATATTGCGCGACGGAGGTTTCGAGCAGGCCATTGAAGCGGTTCAGGGCCGCTTCCAGTTCCGCGCGTCGGTGGTCGATCATCCGGCGGATCCGATGATTGATCGGCTGGGCATAGTTGCCGATCACCAGAGTGTAGGTATTGATGATCTTCTGGTGCAGGCGGACCAGATTGCGCAGGCTGCCTTCCGAGACATTATGCTGACGCTTGGGATTGTAGACCGAGACCAGCAGGGCCTCCAGCTTGTGGTTGAGGCGGCTTCCAGACTGGAGCACGGCGCCAAACCGCCCCTTGAGCCGGGGATCGCGTCCGACGGTGGCACGAAACGCGGCCAGTTCACCCTGCATGCTGTGGATCCGGTCGAGCAGGGTATCCATGGCGGTGATCATGCTGCTGAGCTCGAGCCCGGCGTTACGTTGGGCGACATAGCGGGCCTCTGAGATATGGAAGCGCGGATCCGCAACGACCTTGGCCAGGGTCGTCGCGGCATGCCCGTCCACTGAGACCCGGATGCGATAAGTCCCCGGCGCAACCGAAGGGCCCATGAATCCCTTGGGTCCGTGCGACATCCAGTAGTGGCCAAAGTCCATCTTGCGGGGTCCCGTATAGGTCATGTTCCAGACATCGGATTCGATGCCGGAATGGGCCGGTCCATAGCCCGTATAGATCACATGGCCCGAGCGGGTTTCCACCTCGATCTTCACGGGCGAGGTG
>JAJZNM010000022.1 GCA_021852325.1 Pseudomonadota bacterium | reverse complement strand
TCGGCGGCTATGCACTGATCCTGGCGCTCCTTCTCGCACTCGCCCAGTCTTTTTTTGGATTGGCGGGATCAGCGACCGGGCGGCTACGCTGGATGGCTGTCGCGCGGCCGGCCGCCTATGGTCAGCTCCTCTTCATGGGACTCTCCTACGCATGCCTGACCTACCTCTTCGTGATCAGCGATTACTCGGTCCGCTATGTCGCGAAGTACTCGAACCCGCTCATGCCCTTCTTCTACCGTGTGGCGGGCGTCTGGGGTGCCCACGAGGGATCCATGATGCTCTGGCTCCTCGTGCTCGGGATCTGGACCGTTTTGGTCGCGCTGTTCAGCAAGAAGCTTCCAGTCGGGTTTTCGAGCCGCGTCCTCGGCGTCCTCGGTGTGATCTCGTCCGGGTTTTTCCTGTTCACGCTCCTCACCTCGAATCCGTTCGTGCGCATGCTGCCGCCCGCCCTGCACGGCGGCACGCTCAACCCGATCCTCGAGGATCCGTTGCTCGTGATCCACCCGCCGATGCTCTATATGGGCTATGTGGGCCTTTCGGTGGCATTCGCCTTCTCCGTGGCGGCGTTGATCAGCGGGCGCATGGATGCCACCTGGGCTCGTTGGACACGACCCTGGACGCTTGCGGCCTGGATTTTTCTCACGATCGGGATCGTCCTCGGAAGCTTCTGGTCCTACTATGAACTCGGCTGGGGGGGCTGGTGGTTCTGGGACCCGGTCGAGAATGCCTCCTTCATGCCCTGGCTCGTGGCGACCGCCCTGATCCATTCGCTTGCGGTCAGCGAAAAGCGTGGCGCCTTCAAGAGCTGGACCGCGCTGCTCGCGATCGCCGGATTTTCACTGAGCCTGCTCGGCACGTTTCTGGTCCGCTCCGGCGTGCTCATCTCGATTCATGCCTTCGCGCTCGATCCCAAGCGCGGCATGTTCATCCTGATACTCCTCGGCGTGATGACGGTCCTGGCCCTGATCCTCTACCTGTGGCGGGCCCCGCTCCTCTGGAACACGGGCGGGGGATTCCATTTCCTGTCCCGGGAATCGTTCATCCTGTTCAACAACGTGCTCCTGATCGCCGGCTGCGGGGCCGTTTTTCTCGGCACCATCTATCCACTTTTCATCGAGGTACTTCGACTCGGCAAGATCTCGGTCGGTCCGCCCTATTTCGACCATGTCTTCATCCCCATCATGTTTCCGCTGTTTGTTCTGATCGGCATCGGTCCCTCGGTCAGCTGGAAGCGGGGAGAGGGGGGGCGACTTTGGCACCGCATCCGCTGGTCGTTCCTGTTCTGGTTCCTCGCGGCGATCGCGCTCATCGGGGTCGCGGTCCACGAGGCATGGCCCCTTGAAACCGTCCTCGGCACGGTCTTCGGTGCCTGGGTGATCCTCACGGCACCCATCGAGCCACTCCGGCGGCTAGTCCAGCGCCTCAGGGGCGAACCGGCCCGCTTGACCCCGAGTATCCTCGGGATGAGCATCGCCCACTTCGGCGTGGGTGTCGTGGTACTCGGGATCACCGTGAGCACCACACTCGGCGTCTGGCGCGACATGCCGCTCAAGCCGGGGCAGCACTATGAAATGGCCGGGTTTACTTTCCGATTTGACCGGATCCGGCCGGCGGCGGGCCGCAACTGGAAAGGCGTGCGCGGGACCTTCTCGATCGAGCAGGGGAGGAACCCATTTGCCACCGTGCATCCGGAAAAGCGGCGCTTCTTCCCGGACGGCGGGACCACGACGAATGCGGCCATCGTGGGGGGAGGGCTCCATGACCTCTTCGTCTCACTCGGCAATCCACTGGGCAAGGGCCGCTGGAGCATCCGCTTCCGGTACGAGCCGATGGTGCTCCTGGTCTGGCTGGGCGGAATCATCATGGCGCTCGGCGGCTTGCTGGCCCTTTGCGACCGGCGCTACCGGATCCGGTTCGACGACCCGCCCTTCCTCTCACTCGATGCGGCGGGGCGCGACCCAGAACCCGCGGAGGAGTCCCCTCCGTGACCCAAGGGTTGCGCTACGCAATCGTCGCCGTGCCACTGCTTTTGGTGGTCGGGTTTCTGGGTGTGCTCTGGGCCGGGCTCGGCCACAATCCCTCGATCGTTCCCTCTCCACTGATCGGCAAGCCGGCTCCCGCGCTCACCCTGCCGAGGCTGAGGCACCCGGGAGTGCGCGTCACCCGGTCCTATTTCCTGGGACATGTGACGCTGCTCAATGTCTGGGCCAGCTGGTGCATTTCCTGTCGGTACGAGCATCCGGCCCTGCTTTGGCTCAAACGCCAGGGCGTGCGCATCCTCGGAGTGGACTACAAGGACAAGCGGGCAAACGCCTTGGCTTATCTTCGCAAGCACGGTAATCCGTACCGGATCGTCGCCTTTGACCGGCGCGGCCTCACGACCATCAACTGGGGGGTTTATGGCACCCCGGAAACGTTTGTCCTCGGTCCGCACGCGACCATCCGCTACAAGTATGTCGGCCCGATCTCGATCCGGCGTGCCCGCCGGGTGATCGAGCCCCTGGTGCGACGGCTCGCGGGCAGAGGGCAGCCCTCATGACGCGCGTCGGGTTCGGATCCTGCCTCATCGTGCTCTGCCTCTTCCTGCCGGGGATTGCCCACGCGATCGAGAATCATCCACCCCTGGCGAACCCGGTGCTCGAAGCCCGCTACGAGCATCTCACTGAAGAGATCCGTTGCCTCGTCTGCCAGGACCAGAACATCGCAAACTCGCCCGCGCCGCTGGCTGCGGATCTCCGCTATGAGGTGAGGCGCATGCTCGAGGCCGGACGCAGCAACCAGGGCATCAAGGCCTATCTGGTTCACCGCTATGGCGATTTCGTCCTGTTCAAGCCCCCGCTCCAGCCCGACACCTGGGTGCTCTGGTTCGGCCCCTTTCTGGCCGCGGTTGGAGGGTTGTGTCTCCTCGTCCTCCTGCTCTGGAAACGGCAGCAGGCCTACCGGAGAGAGCATCACGAGGTCAGTGCGTCATGATCTTTGTGCCGATCGCACTGCTCCTCACGGCCCTGGCCGTCCTGATCCTCTGGTGGCCGCTCCGGCGTGCCCGTCGGATCCCGGGTACCTTGGCCGATGCCTTCAACGAGCAGCTTGGCGAGGAGGCGTTCCGCGAGCTCGAGGCAGAAGTTTCCCGTGGTGATCTCGCGGCCACGGAGCTCAGCCAGGCCCAAGTGGATGCCCGCAACAACCTCGGCGGTTTCGCCCCGTCCATCGGTCCATCAGCGAGGAGATATCGGACGGATCAGGGACCCTTTGCCGTGACGGCACTCACCCTCATTGCTGCTGCGCTCCTTGCTTTCTGGCTCTTCGGGAACTGGCGAAGCGCAATCCTCGGCATACGGGAAGCCAGCCATCATTCGCTGGTCATGGCGGTCGACCGCTTTCGTGCGCATCTCGAGCGGCATCCGGACGACCTCGCTGGCTGGAAGGTCTATGCACGCGCCGAAATCGTGCTCGGTCATTATGCAAAAGCCGCTCAGGCGTACCGGAAGCTTCTCGCTCTTCCCAAGAACCCGGACCGCGTGGGCACGCTGGCCGATTACGGGGAAACGCTCATCCTCGAGCATCCCACACGCTTTGACCGGACCGAGGACCGGATTTTCAATACGGTGCTTTCGGCCCAGCCCGACAACTCCAAGGCACTCTGGTATGGGGCGCTGCTGGCACTCGCGGTCGAACACGATGTACCACTCGCGATCCACCGATTCCGCCACCTCCTCGAGGACGGGCCGCTGCCGCCGGCCTTTGCGGCGATCGTACGGGAACGGATCATGGCTTTGGGCGGGAACGTCCCGGTCACCTGGCAGCCCAGAGAGTTGCGCGTCCGGGTCGGCTGGCCAAAGGGCCTCGAACCGGCGTCTCGAGGTCCGGCCACGCTCTTCGTCTACGTCGGGGTGGATCGCCAGCACGCTCCTCCGATTTGGGTCCGCCGGGTGACGGTAGCCCGCCTGCCCGTGACCGTAGTGCTCGATCCCCGTGATGCCATGCTTGCGGCTGGAGAATTCGTCGCCGGTGCCATGTACCGGGTGGGCGCGAGGCTCAGCCGGGGCGGGAGCAGGGTCATGGGCCAGCACGACTTCCGGGGTTCACGGGTACTCCCTGCGCATAGGCTCCGGTCGGACCCGCTGATCCGGGTCACCCTTGAGCCCGAACGCGCGGCAGCCCGATCCTGACCGCACCCGGGAACCCCCCCGTTTTATAATTCCTCGTCTTCAGTTTAGAAGATCCGAGCTCG